>JAQTLI010000066.1 GCA_028714995.1 Methylobacter sp.
TTGGTGACTGCAGAATTATTGGAGACGTTTTGTGCCTTGAACGGTGCGACCTTCAAGCCCAGGTCGGCAAAAATCCGGCACAGGGCCATGACCAGCGTGGTTTTGCCGGCGTCTGAACTGGTGCCGAATACGGCTAATGGCTTCACAAACGGATCTCTTTTAAACTGCGGGCAAGCTGGGCTATGGCCTGTTCGTCTTTTACGGCAAAACGCACGTGGCTTTTATCCAGACCTTCAAAATTATCGCAGACGCGGATTAAAATCCGTGACGACTCTAATAACGTCTGCATATTGTAACCATTGCCGTTTGCCAGGCGAGCCAGTAGGAAATTGGTTTGTCCCGGATAAATCTTATCGAACAAACCGGAATCTTGCAGCACCTGATGCAGCAAGCCCCGTAAATGGGTGGTCTGTTGGAGAGTCTGTTCGATAAACGCGGTATTTGCCAGCGCCTGCTGCATATAGGCCATGTCCAGACTGGATAATTTCCATGCCGGCTCAAGGCGTTGCAGTTCATTGATCGCCGCGGTTGCCGCCAGAACAAAGCCGATGCGGATACCGGCGCAGCCGTAAAACTTGCTTAACGATTTGATCACATAAAGCTTATCGTAATGCATTATGTGTTGTGCAACCGAATCATTTGTACAGAAATCCAGAAACGACTCATCAATAATAATGGTGCAATCTGCCGCCTGCCATCTTGCCAGCAAGTCCTGCATATCATAAAGCTGTCCGTCCGGCGTGGACGGGTTAACAAAAATTACCGTGCTGTGTTCGGGGATATCCGTCATCAGACGGTTGAGCCGGTCGATGTTATGCACATTGCAACCCAGCTCCCCGGCAATATGCGCATATTCACCATACAAAGGCACATACAAGACCAGGTCTTTCGGCTGCAAACTGCGCAACAGGGCGAAGATGGCCGCACTCGCGCCGTTAAACAGTTCAATACCAACACCTGCAGGAACTGAATAACGCTGATTGATCGCCTGCTTTAACATGCCGTAATCAGGGTCGGCATACGGTGTAAGCTTAACGCCTTGCAAACAAGTTAAGTCAACCGCCTGCACCGGATTGATGTTGGCCGAAAAATCCAGCACCTGTTCCGGCAGGCAGCCAAGATGTAGGGCAAACTGATAAATATTACCGCCGTGACTCATTTATAAATTGATGTATTCAACGTAAAGATAATCGTCACTGCGACGCAGTTTATGCACGGAACCCGAATCAATCCGCAGTTGAAATGAATTGGCTAAGGGCAGATTCAAAGCGCGCGCCAGCAATGCGCGGATGACGCCTGCATGGGTTATCACCAAAACCTTCTCTGCCTTTGTGGCTAACAAGTCTTGCCAAAAGCTGCCCGCACGCTGGTACAAATCTTCAAAATTCTCACCTTTTGGCGGCGCGGCGGTCACAAAGTTATCGGTCCAATGCTGCAAAACATCGGCTTCAATGTCGTCAAAACGCTTGCCCTCCCAATCGCCAAAATTAAGCTCTTGCAAGCGCACGTCGGTGGTCACCGTGTCTGAAAAAGTCTCAGCCAATTGCAGGCAGCGCGTTAAAGGACTGCTGAATACCTTGCAGTCATCGTCGAACTCGGGCAGTTTGTCATGCAGGTTTGCCATCTCGTCGGGAAAACTGGCCGCCAGGGCAATATCGCTTTGCCCGTAACACATGCCCGGATCGGTGGCTGTTTGGGTATGACGAATTAAATAAATATCCATAAGGCACTCACGCTTAAATAAAAAATAGTCTCGGCGACTTGCTGGCTTGCGCCCAGGCAATCGCCGGTATAACCGCCGATATGGCGGTAAAAATAATGCCCCAGAAGCATGGTCGCAAGCAGTACCGGAAAGATTGCCAGCGCACATAAAGCCGGTAATAACGCCAACGGCAACAACGCGATGGCGGCAGCAAAAACCAATTCCTGAAAATTGGGTTTGTAAACAGCTCCCGAAGCTTTGCTGTCATGTTCCCGCGCGTATTCATAACGCTGCATCAGCAACAGCGGTGACAGGCGGCTGATGCTATGCCCGGCCAGCAAGACTAAAGGCACAGTGGAGGATGGCATTGCAACTAGCAAGCTGATCTTCAGCAACAACATTAGCAACAGCCCGAGAAATCCGTAAACCCCGATATGGGAATCTTTCATGATCTCCAGAATGTGCTGTTTATTCATGCCACCGCCAAAACCGTCACAGACATCGGCAAAGCCGTCTTCATGCAATGCGCCAGTCATCAAAATGCCGGCAATTAGCGCCATGATCACTGCCGCAATCTGCGGCCAAAGCAAATCCGCTAGATAAAATACTAAAGCGCAGCTGCCGCCAACCAGCCAGCCGACTAACGGCAAATAAACGGCTGCCTGAGGCAACTGTTTGTAATCCAGCGTTTGAGGATGAGGCAGTCGGGTGTAGAAGCTGAGGGCTAATAGAAATAGCTTTAGATGGGGCATGGTTGTTTGTTAAGCTCTATCTACCCAATAATCAGGTTTGCGATGTAAATGCGCTACAGCGATAACAATAATTTTATCAGCATCTAAGCCATACAAAACGCCATAAGGAAAACGTTTAATCAAGCAACGTCTTAGATCTTTTTCAATCAAAATATAAGATTCGGGATAAGTAGCAATTCTCCTGATCGCCGCATCAAATTCATTCAAAAACTGCACGCCTAAATTTTTCTGTTGAGTTTCATACCATTCAAAAGATTGATCCAATTCAACTTGTGCGGCTTCAAGGAATTCGATTTTCATTTGTATTTTTGCATAACCGTTTCGTAGCTTACTGTTTTTAGTTCACCCTCTTTATAGGCTTGCCATCTTTTTTGTGCTTCTTCACGCCAGATAGCATCAATTTCCGGATTAGGTGCATCTAAATCGGCAAGCAATAATTCCGCCAAGCGTAGTTTTTCTATTGCCGGTAATTGGCTAACCTGTTGGTAAAGCTCTTGGCTGCTAGGCATAATTGTGTCTCCGAGAGTTTTTATATGGTTATAAAAAGGTGTGTACAGCTTTAACTGATTTTAATGATCAACCCCGGCCTCATCAAACGTAGCCATTTCATTTAAAAACAATACTGCCGATTGCAACAACGGATAGGCCAGGGCAATACCGGAACCCTCGCCCAAGCGTAATTCCATATTCAGCAAGGGTTTTGCATTGAAATGGTGTAATAAAACCTGATGACCCTGTTCGCTGGAAACATGGCTAAATATGCAATAATCCAGCACATGAGGATACAGCTTGTTAGCAACTAACAGCGCGGTACTGGCAATAAAACCATCGACTAAAATAAGCATCCCCAGTTCGGCGGCTTTAAGATATGCACCAACCATCATGGCGACTTCAAAACCGCCGAAGGTGGCTAATACATCTAAAGGTTCTGTTGCGCCTTTATGATGAATTAACGCCCGCTGCAATACGATTTCCTTTTGTTGTAATTGGACATCATTTAAACCGGCGCCACGGCCAACACACCGCACTAACGACAGGCCGGTTAAACGATGCATCAATACTGCAGCGGATGAAGTATTGCCGATGCCCATTTCGCCAAAGCCGATGCAGTTACAACCGCTTTCATATTGACGCAAAACAAGATCGACTCCCACTTGCAGGGCTTTGCTGCATTCTTCATCAGTCATCGCTGAATGGGTTAAAAAGTTCTGGGTACCTTTGCCGATCTTTGCATCAATCAGCTTGGGATGACTGCCTAAATCAGCGTTAACCCCTCCATCAACAATCAATAATTCTATGTCGTGTTGCCGGGCAAAAACACTGATCGCGGCGCCTCCGGCCAAAAAGTTGGCAACCATTTGCGCAGTAACGGTTTGCGGATAGGCACTGACTCCGGCTTCAACTATGCCGTGATCTCCGGCAAAAACAAGGATGCACGGTTTATTTAAACTTGGAGTCAGGCTGTTTTGAATCAAACCTATATGTAGGGCCAGGGATTCCAGCTTGCCCAATGCACCTAATGGCTTGGTTTTCTGGTCGATTTTTGCTTGCAATGCAAGGCTAAGAGTCGATGAGAGCGGAGGGATGACAAAATTTAACGACACGGTGTATTCCAAACGTTTTCAAATAATAAATCTTTAAGGTCTTTACGATCTGCCCATTGCTCCTGTTCCAGCATCGGTTTGTCGTAAAATTTATCCACATGCCCCAAACATAAAACAGCGAAAGGCTGGCTATCTTCAGGCATGTTCAACAGCATTTTCAATGCTTTCGGCTCAAACATCGACACCCAGCCCAATCCCAAACCTTCCGCCCGTGCCGCCAACCACATATTTTGTATGGCACAGGCCAACGAAGCCAAATCCATTTCCGGCAGGGTGCGACGGCCAAAGACATGTTGCTCCCGTTGTTCACATAACGCGGCAACCAGCACTTCCGGACATTCCAGTATGCCCTCCACTTTCAGCTTCATAAACTCGTCTTCACGCTCGCTTAAAGCCTTAGCGGTGCGGATGCGCTCCTGTTCGACCAAGGCATGGATAGCCTTGCGCAGATCAGGGCAGCTGATGCGAATAAACCGCCATGGCTGCATAAAGCCAACACTGGGCGCATGATGCGCAGCATCAAGCAAGCGCCGCAACAGGTCAGGAGCGATGGGATCAGGCAAAAAATGACGCATATCCCTGCGCTCATAAATGGCTCGATAGATGGCGTCGCGTTCCGCGTCAGAGTAACGATTTTGAATCATGTATTTATAAGCTCAGGTACGCAATCATTACTTTTTTCGATAATTTTGATTTATTTTACTATCAAAGATTATATGGGTGAACCGCTTCAAAGCCATGCACTTTGGCTTTGCTAGTAAAAACTGGAGGAACCCAGAGCATAAATAGACTCGTCACTGGTCTGCGTATTCTGATTAGTCCGTTAAACTATATGCACTTTTTACTCCACCACATTTAGTAACAGGATTGACTGTAACAGGTCTATTTCAATTTTCAATCATGTTTTTCAGTCGACAGCCTTTAATCGATATAGTGCCGATATATCCTCATCCCCATTACCTTCTGCCATCAAAAGCTCGTAATCGGTAATCGTCATATCGATGAGCGTGGTCGATGCACCGGTTTGTTTTGCCATGCTTTGGCAAATTTTCAGGTCTTTATGATGCAACGCCAGTTTAAACCCTGGAGCAAAGCTGCCTTGGGTCATGGTTGGGCCACGATGTTGAAGAAACCAGTTGCCTGCCGCGCCGCCGGAGATGACGTCGATCACTTTATCCATCGGCAGATTTTGAGCCTGGGCAAAGGCAAGGGCTTCAGTCACCGCCTGATTGATGCCGGCCGCCATGATCTGATTGACTGCCTTGGTCGCCTGGCCTGAGCCCGTTGCACCCATATGCATGATGCGACTGGTCATGGCTTCCAGCACCGGACGGGCTTTTTCCAGAGCATCCGAGTCGCCGCCGACCATCATCGCCAGCGTACCGTTTTTAGCGCCCTCCACGCCGCCTGATACCGGCGCGTCAAGAAAAGCCGCCTGTTTTTCGGCCAACATAGCAGCGGCTTTCTTGGCAGTTTCACTGCTGACGGTAGACATATCAACGACAACAGTACCGGGCTTGATGGTTTTAGCCATCCTCTCAACCATTGCCAGCACATCCTGATCGGCTGAGACGCACATCAATACGATATCGACATCCGCAGCGAGCGCTTCGGGTTCAGGATAGGCTGTGACATTGAGCTCTTCGGCCAGGCTTTGCGCCCTTGCCGCGGTGCGGTTATAAACGCCGGTCAAGTGCCCTGCTTTTTCGGCATTCCTGGCCATGCCCTCACCCATCGCACCCAAGCCGATCATGCCTGCTTTCATGTTATTGTTCCAAGATTGTTTAGTATTATGAGTTTAACCCAATACCAGCCTGCCTGAAAAAGAGTTTAGTCGTTGCCAAAGCCTATATTCTCCATGGTAGCCGGGAGTGAACGGCATTCCCGATATACGCAGCTCATGCGTGAAGTGGAATTTGATTGCCCAGCACCAAGCAGTACGCGCCAGTCGTAGCGGAGCAAGTTGAAGGATAGGTGTTTTCTAATCATGGAAAAATCGCGCTCGATCACCGATTATTCTGCCTTTAATTGCGAACTGGAACGAGATGTAAAATTACCAGCGCCAAAACGTATTAATGAAGCGGATTGCTGGCTCCAGGAACAATCTTAGGGATAGCACCTTTTGGCACAGAAGCCTCTTGCCAATACTCCGTAGGTCGCATAATTCTCACCATTTCAGAAACAGGAGAAAGCTTTTTTTGAAATCATTATCGCAACAGATCATCAGCCATTTTTTGCACAGCCGCTAAGTCCTTCATCGCAACGCCGAAATAGATAGCTCGATAGGATGTGCTAAACGCAGTGAAGCGCATCAATCGCGAACGATGCGCCTCCTTACGTCGGCAGCATCCTATAAATTTTGCGCACCTTATCGCGTTTAATGGCAGTGGCGCAACACATGGAAAAGAGGGGGTCTCCTATTTCGCCAGATACGTATAAGACGTCAACCCGGCAGTCAGCTCATGCTCATATTCCTGCCGCTGCTGTTCACTGAGATTACTTTGCGCGAGTTTTTCCCGGTAAGCTGCTTTCAGGTCTTCGCTGTTGATATGCACATAATCCAGCAAATCAGAGACATGCTCGCCTTCCTGCAGGTCATAAAAATGATAGCCATTGTCATCGAGCTCGATATTGATGGAATGGGTGTCGCCAAACAGGTTGTGCATGTCACCCAATATTTCCTGATACGCACCCAACATAAAAAAGCCGATCAGATACGGCTGTTTGCTATCGATTTCATGCACTGGCAGGGTTTTTTCTATGTTCTGTCCGTTGATGTATTGGTCGATACGGCCATCGGAATCACAGGTTAAATCCTGAAGAACGGCGCGGCGCGTGGGTGGTTCATCCAGCCTGTGGATGGGCATGATCGGGAAGATTTGATCGATACCCCAGACATCGGGCAAGGACTGGAACAAGGAGAAATTGCAAAACACCTTGTCGGCAAGCTTCTCACTCAGTTCCTGCAGTATGGTTGCCTCGCTTTGGTTATTGGGATTCAGCTTATGGATAAGCTGCCGGCACAACAACGCATAGTTATTCTCTGCCTTAGCCAGTCCGGTAATGCTGAGCTTGTCCTGGGCGAATTGGGTACGCGCTTCTGACAAGTCAAACTGCGCGTCATGATAATGCTCCACCAGATTGTGCGGTTCCGGCAAGGCTTGAAGCTCGGCGCTATTGGTATAGACCGATTCAATATCCGTCACATTGGTGATCAATACCGCATGATGCGCGGTAATCGCACGCCCTGATTCGGTAATGATGTCGGGCTGCGGAACCTGTTTTTCAGCACAAATATCGGCAAAGCTTCGCACTATATTCTGCGCGTATTCATCCAGACTGTAATTGATTGAAGACTCGCGCCGCGAATGGCTGCCGTCATAATCCACGCCCAGCCCGCCACCTGCATCAACAATTTTCACATTAGCGCCCAGACGGTGCAGCTCGACATAAAATTGTCCTGCTTCTTTCAGCGCTATTTTTATGTCATGAATGTTGGCAATTTGCGAACCCATGTGAAAATGCATGAGTTTCAGTGCATCCAGTAAATCGGCTTGTTTCAGGCGCTCGATCAATTGCAGTACCTCATGGGCATGAAGACCGAATTTGGATTTCTCGCCGCCGCTGTTTTGCCATTTCCCTGCACTGATGCTGGACAGCCTGATCCTCACGCCCAGTTGCGGCTTGATGTTAAGGCGCGCCGCCTCCTCAATAATCAATTCAAGCTCCAGGGGCTTTTCAATGACCAGATAAAGATTCAGCCCCATTTTCAGGCCGATCAGCGCCAGACGGATATAAGCCCTGTCTTTGTAACCGTTACAGACCACCACGCCCTGATTGGACAGCGCCATAATCGCCAGCAATTCCGGCTTGCTGCCCGCTTCCAGGCCGATGTTGTCGGCCGCCAAGATGCCTTCAACCACCTTGCGCTGCTGATTGACCTTGATCGGATAAACCGGCGTATACTTGCCTTGATAGTCATTATTGACGCAGGCTTTTTGAAACGCTCCAGACAGCCGTGTCACCCGATCTTTTAAAATATCGGTAAAACGAACCAGTACCGGCAAGGACAGGTTTTTGTCGTTTAATGATTGGGCAATCTCATACAAATCCAACTCTATATTTTTATCAAGGTTGGGTTTTACGCACACATGCCCGCTGGCGTTGATGGAAAAATACCCCTGCCCCCAATTTTCTATGGCGTAGGTTTGCGCTGACTGCCGGATTGTCCACAACTCTGAATGACTTAAATGCAAGTTTTTAACTCCGCTATCCTAAATACAACAGAATTCTAATATAATGCTCAGTTATTTATTGGTTTTTTTTCAGGAATACAGATGCTAACTCCCTCCCAATGGTTTACCGAGCAACACGCAGAGGCTGGATCAGCCTTTTCATTAAAAATTAAACAAAAGTTGCACGAAGAGCAATCCGAGTTCCAACACCTTGAGATTTACGAAACCGAAACTTTCGGCAACTTGATGATAATTGACGGCTGCACCATGGTATCGACCCGGGATAACTTCTTTTACCATGAGATGATGAGCCATCCGGCTTTATTCACCCATCCTGCTCCCAAAAGAGTTTGGATTATCGGCGGAGGCGACTGCGGCACCTTAAGAGAAGTGTTAAAGCACCCTTCAGTTGAACAAGCCGTGCAAATCGATATTGATGAGCGCGTCACACGCTTGGCGGAAATCTATTTTCCCGAATTATGCGAATCCAATAACGACCCCAGAGCCGACCTGAAATTCATCGACGGCATCAAATGGGTAAAAGACGCAGCGCCCAATTCAGTAGATATTATTATCATTGACAGCACCGACCCTGTTGGCCCGGCCTTAGGCTTATTCAGCGAAGAATTTTACCGTGACTGCTTTGCCTGCCTATCCGATAGCGGCATGGTCGTACAGCAAAGCGAGTCGGCGCTCTATCACTTGAAACTGATCGGCGAAATGCGCAATGCCATGAGCAACGCCGGTTTAAGTTATTTGCAGACCTTGTTCTTTCCGCAATGCCTGTATCCTTCCGGCTGGTGGAGTGCAACGATTGCCAGCAAAGGCGAGCTGACAAAATTCAGGGAAAAGGATTCGGCTAACAAACCTTTTGACACAACCTACTATAATGTTGACATACACAGAGCTTCTTTGGCTCAGCCTGAGTTTTTCAAAAAAGCCTTTTCTTTATAATTAAATGCAAGACACAACAACGTTTAAATTGATTGAACGCATCAGCACCCTGTTGCGCTCGGAAGAACGAAAAAAATACGCCGCCATTGGTTTGCACCCCATTCATGTACAGGTGCTGGATTATCTGGCCAACTGCAACCATCATAGCGACACGCCCGCCGCTGTTACCGAATATTTTGGCTTGACCAAAGGCACCGTTTCCCAATCGCTGCAAGTTCTTGAGCGAAAAGGTTATATCGACAAAAATCAGGACAGCGAAGATGGCCGCGTTATACACTTGGCCTTATCAGTAAGGGGCGAAAAGCTATTAAATGAGATTCAATCCCTGGATGTTTTTTCTCAGGCTGAAGAAGCCCTGACATCCCAGGATTTTTCTACTATTGGCGAGGCATTAAAAACAACGCTTTTAGCATTGCAGAAAGCCAATGACGCTAAAAGCTTTGGTGTTTGCCACACCTGTATTAACTTCGACGAGGAAGATAACCACTACCTGTGTAATTTGACCCAGTTACCTTTGAGCCGGTCCGATGCAAATAAAATATGTCGCGAGCATATCCTTGCTGAAGTCGAGTAACACAAACTTTCACCTTAATATGAGAATACCCCATGTTTGATCCTAAATCCCTTGATGATATTGCCAACCGTTTGGCTGGCGCCATACCTCCCGGCTTAAGCAGCCTGAAAGAAGACCTGGAAAAAAGTTTCCATGCGATTTTGCAGGGAGCGCTAAGCAAACTGGATCTGGTGACCCGTGAAGAGTTTGAAGTGCAAAAGCTGGTTTTGGCAAAAACCCGCTCAAAACTCGAAGACCTGGAAAAACGCGTCGCCGAAATGGAACAGCAATTGCTTAACAAAGAAGAACTTTAAAGCCGCTTAAATTTCCGGATAAAACGATGGCCTTAGCTATTGTTTACAGTCGTGGGCGCTCCGGCATAGAAGCGCCCTTAGTGACCGTTGAGGTTCACGT
>JAQTLI010000067.1 GCA_028714995.1 Methylobacter sp.
GAGTCGGACGGGTTTTGTATCCACAGGGAATAAATAACACCATTCGCAACATTCCGCTTATTCAAAGTATGGTGAGCAAATAGCCTTATCATTTGCCCACCATTTTCTATTAAATATATAGTAGGCAGAAAAGCGTTGCCTCTCTTTGGTTCCGTTTCCATGACGAACAGCGAATGAGTTTATCACTCGTTTCGTATTGTTTCATGTACTGATAAACTTTATCCGCATTGTTTTTGTGTTTGCTTGTTTGGGTCAAGTCTACTTAGGCTTGGGTACGTTGTACGCGCTATTTACACAACTTGAAGGGTGCACAAAATGCTTCCTACCTGACTCGCGGCGCGTAGCAATAATAAATATCTCGTTTTTGAATAGTACGAAATCCCATGCAATTCCTCCATAAATGTTAGGTTTTACGTTGTAAAACCCTGCCTGCGCACTCATTTGTATTTAATGTTGATTTGATTGTTTTTTGATTTTTTCGGACAGCGCGGTTAAGAATAGCTTAATTTTTAGTTGCTAGTATGAATCCGGTTTTTTGATAAGAAAATCGCAATTTTTATGGGCTTTTTTCAAGAATTAAGTACCGTATCTGATTTTGCTACATGTGAATTTTCTTATCTGAAATCAATAGCTAGTGGTGATTTTAGCAATATCACCAGTAGAATTTATTTTGTAATGTATGAGATTTAATTTATGAATAAAACCAATATGATTAGAAGCCTTTTTTCTGTCATGCTGCTGTTAACCATGACTGTCACAAGCACTGCCGGTGCCTTTGAAGTAGGGAACGATATCCCAGCAGGCAATAACCCAAGCTCCGTAGCTAAGGGTGACTTTAACGGAGATCAAAAACGGGATCTAGTCGTTACCAATTACACCGACAACACAGTCTCAGTGTTGTTAGGTGATGGTAATGGTAATTTTGGCTCACCTGCAAAATTTAGTGTGGGATCTAATCCGAGGCTGGTTCGTTCAACAGACCTAAACGCTGATGGCAAGACTGACTTGATAGTAGCCAACTATGGTAGTAGCAACCTTTCGGTATTGTTAGGTGCCGGCAATGGCACTTTTAAAGCAGCAATCAACTATCCTACCGGCACCACCCCCTTCTCATTCGTATTGTCCGATTTCAACAGTGACAAGATTTTAGATGTTGCGGTCGTCAATTATTCGACCAATACAGTCTCCTTACTGCAGGGAAAGGCTAACGGAAGTTTTCTACCACCATCGACCTTCGCTGTTGGCAATCAGCCAAGTTCAACAGTTGATGGTGACTTTAATAAAGATGGCAAGATGGATCTTGCAGTCGCAAACTATGGCGGTTCTGTAACGATCTTACTGGGTGACGGCACGGGAAAATTCCCTAAAAAAACCGATTTGATTGTTGGCGGGGGGCCTTTTTCTATTATCGCAAAAGACTTTAACCGGGATAAAAATCTCGATCTAACTGTCACCAAATACAAGGGTGGCAAGATCTCCATTCTTCTTGGTAAAGGTGATGGCAATTTCTTTCCCGAGCGCAAACTAGACGCCGGTGCTTATCCTTGGTCAATAGAAAGCGCGGACTTCGATGGAGATGGCGCACTTGACATAGCGACAACAAATTTTTATAGCGCGACTTTATCGGTTCTACGGGGAAAAGGTGATGGTAATTTTTTACCTCGTGAAATCTATCCGGTAGGAAACGGTCCCGATTCCATTGCTGTTGGTACTTTTGATGCTGACCAGCGCCTCGATCTGGCAGTTGCCAATTATTACGATGGCAATGTCTCGCTCCTATTTGGTGAGAATACCACAACTCCACCGGTTACTCCTCCGGCTACCCAACCACCTTCAACACAACCACCTGTTACAACACCCCCACCCCCACCCAGCACGGACGTATCAGCGTTAGAGCAGAGCGTTCTTCAGAAAATTAATGCCTATCGTGCCTCTCGAGGTTTACCGGCATTAACGCTGAATTCTACTATCAGTAACCAAGCGCGGATTCACAGCCAAAATATGGCATCGGGTGCAGTAGCTTTTGGTCACACGGGCTTCGAAACCCGCATTCAAACGCTAGCACAAACCATTTCCTTTAATAGTGCAGCCGAAAACGTAGCTTCTAACTGGGGTTATAGTGATCCGGCCGCTACAGCTGTATCCGGCTGGCTGAACAGTCCAGGACATCTCGCCAATATTGCCGGCAATTACCGATTGACAGGGATCGGCGTGGCGAAAAGTAGCTCGGGGCAAGTCTATTTTACCCAGATATTCTTGAATTAAATCCCCTGATAAAGATAGTAATCAGTGATTTGGCCTAAAACACCTAGTAGTGGGTGTTTCAGGCTAGACCAGAATCAAGATATAAAGATGGGCAGGCTTTTTTGCCTTTCTGTCCTCGGGTGCACCGCTTACAACACCAAAAGTATGGACTCATCAATATGGCGGGCAGAAAATAGTCGCCTGGAGCACCTACTTTTGGTACCACCTCACTTGGCTAAGCGACCAAGGCAATCTCAGTATTCATCCAAACGAATAATTCATACAATATACTTCGTTCTTCAACACATACATAGCCCTGGGTCGGAGCGATAGCAAAAAGCCATCGATTCAGTCACCAATGCAGTTGTTTAACCCTGCCCATAAACTCAAACTTGACACCAATTGTCACAAGTTGACTAATGTATGAGCTACAAACAAGATACCGGCTCATTATTTGCCTGTCGGTAATTTTTAAATCATCTTTGCATCGCCTTTTAGTAAAAGGTTGTAGTAAGGTACAATTATTTCCAGTTGTGTTGAGTACATCCAATAACAATATGAGCAGCAATGATCCATCTCGCCGCCCATGTTGATCAAATTCAAATCAAAAAAGGGAGTAATATCATGAAAAAAAGCTTGTTTCTGACTATTTCAATGCTGATTTCCGGCAACGTTTTTGCCGCTACCGATCATTATGTGTTACATGATGATGGCTTTGTTCGTCACTTAAAAGTTACCCAAATCGACGGAGAGTACGCTGTTAGCGCCGATATAGATTTTGAGGCTTCTGCCAAAGACCACTGTTCTGCGGCTATTTCCGGCAAAGCCAAAAGCACAGCTAAAGACGAATTGCTCTTGAAAAAACATTCTGAAAGCGAAGCCAGTTTCTGTGAGCTAAAAATCAAACTTGGCCCGAACGGCGCGAAGATCGAAGAATCTAAAGGTTGCGACAACTTTTCCGTAGGCAAATGTCACTTCTCCAGTGGAGACAAAGAACTGATTAAAGTTAAATAATTTTGCACCGTAGAATGTGCCTAACACAGTGAAGAGCATTGTTCGCGATTGACGCACTTCATACCTCGGCACACCGTTACGCTGCTCCCGGCATTGCGCTACCTCCTGCATAACCCACAGGGATGTGGGTTATGCAGATTTTGCATTGAGCAAAAATCTGCCCATGCTGTCGTCAGCACATCCTCCGGGCTTCTTACCGGCCTTACGACGCGCGGAAGCCAGAAATATCTCGTTTTTAATAGTACGAAATCCCTGCAATTCAACTATAAACATTGGGTTTCCCATTGCTCAGCCCAACCTACCGCACTGCTGATTGTGACGTTACTCAATTTCATCTGCGATGATTTATCTGGAGACTGAGCATGTCCGTAGTGGTCTTTAATTCTATACCTGTCACGAAAACAAGAAGAATGGCGGTCAGGTCTTACGCCATCATATCTTGCTTTTTTATGCGTCATTAGCGTATTTTTGTACTAACTCACCTGTTTTAAAAATTAACCTTAATTCAAAAACATAAGATCAGCCAATGGGACTCAACATAATCAGTTTTGTTAAAGAAGATATTTGGCTGTTACACGAGCAAACTCTTCCGGCATTTAAAGCGACAATCATCAAGTCGCTAAAAATAGTTTTATTATCCGTCCAGGGTTTTACTCAAGATCTGTGCCCGCTAAGAGCGTCAGCATTGACTCTTTATAGCCTGTTGTCGGTAGTGCCTGTCATCGCCATGCTGTTCGGTATCGCCAAAGGTTTCGGTTTTGAAAAAATGCTCGAGCAACGCTTGATCGAGCAAGCCCCGGAGCGGGATACGCTGGTATTACAGCTAATCAGTTTTGCGCAAAACCTGCTGGAGAGTACGAAAGGCGGGGTTATTGCCGGGATTGGCATTGTTGTCCTGTTTTGGACCATTATCAGCGTGATTGGTAATATCGAAGAGTCGTTCAACCACATCTGGAAAATAAGCAAAGGACGGTCAATAAGCCGTAAATTCAGCGATTATTTATCCCTAATGTTGTTGGCGCCCGTTATATTAATAGCCTCCAGCAGTATTACGGTCCTCCTGAACACAAAGATAACTTGGCTAATAACGATTATTCAATTACCGGAATTCGGCACCTGGCTGGTCATAAAAGCACTGGGCTTGTTGCCTTTGGCGCTTATGATCGGATTATTCGCCTTTATGTTTATTTTTATGCCTAACCATAAAGTCAATTACAGGGCGGGCATAATTGCCGGTGTTGTTACCGGTATTATGTATCATCTGTTGCAGTGGGCTTACCTAAGTCTGCAGATTGGCGTATCAAGTTATAACGCCATTTACGGCAGTTTTGCAGCGCTGCCCTTATTTGTCGTCTGGTTGCAAACTGGCTGGATGATTGTCCTGTTTGGTTGTGAGGTAACTTTTTTTCTACAGAATTATGAAATTTATCGAAACAATAACCGGTTTTCCGACTTAAGTTTATCCCTGCAAAAAATCATTGCCCTGCAAACAACTCATCTGATTATCAAGAATTTCATTCAATTGAACAATCCGTTAACCGCAGCCGAAATAGCGGCCAGACTGGTTATACCAATAGCCTATATTCAACCCGTTTTATCAAATTTAGCGGCAAATCATATTGTTGTCGCGTTTAAGAATCAGGACGAAGATGATGAAGTTTACCAGCCTGCAGTCGATATCAATATACTCACTATTGCCTATGTTATTAATGCACTAGACCAGTATGGACAAAATCAACTGCCGGAAATTAACCAGGAGCCACTGTTTATGAATGCAGTCAACAATTTCAGGGAGTTGATGGAAGCCTCCGTACAAAATCGTTTGCTAAAAGACATTTAGGATTGCGCCCGCTTTACCGCGTATATGCAACACAACCTACGCTAATCAATTACATTTTTAATCGTTGATTCGTAACTGTACAATAGTACTTTAATTGATATAAACAACCAGAAGAGTCATGAAAAAACTTAACATCATACTGATATCAACAACTATTACATTACTGGCAGGATGCTCAAGTGCGCCAACACTAGGCAACCAAATGGTTGATCGAGGAAATGAACTGATTAAAGAAGGCAATGCAGAATGGGAACAAGGCTCACGACTGGTTGAGCAAGGCAAAGCCAAAGTTGAGCGAGGAAACCGGATGATCGAAGATGGCAAACAGATCGATGCCAAATAATTCCTCTTTGCTGCAACCAAACCTGCGCGACTAACCCAAAAACATCCCATCGCCATAGCTGAAAAGAACCGATAATTGCGGCAAAGCACAATCCGTAGGACGTAATAGCGTAGCGTATTGCGTCGCATGCCGAGATTCTCATTCGGCGCAATACGTGATAAAGCAGCTATTGCGCCCTACGTGCTGCCATTTTCAGTGTTTAAGATCGATTCAGCGATTGCTTTATCCAATATGTCCCCTGCATTTTGAACACGCTTCAGCCAGAAATTCATCTCATCATTTGATAAAGCCTTGGCAGCCCAAATAATTGCTCGGCGATCCCAAGGAGAATTATTTTGCCAAGTCTCTTTTTGCTCACGAACCCAATCATGATAGCCCTTAGATCTTGCCAATAGCGCATATGGGCGCTGCCCAAGAGCTACATTATATTTTTCGCAGAGCTGAGCAACTTCAGTTTCTAAGCTGTCGACCATTTTGGTTTGAAGCACGTCCAGCAACCAAATTTGCAGGAATGGTAAAAATTCATAGTTTGTTGACTGGCATCCTTTACAGAATTTATTGCCAACTTCTTCAGCATATTCAGTGTTTGTAGTCGCAACGATATAATATGCAACCTCTCTCATTGTTGGCGCAAGCTTATCCATATTGTCTAACACAACTTCTCTCAAAATCCCTGTCCTAAGTGCAGTGGCTCTCCTAAGAAGATATTTCGCTGTACCAAGGTGCAGAGGTGTTGAATCTAGACAGGCCTGAAATAAGTCAACTAAATTATCTCGTATGATTGCATTAATATCCGGCTCATCACTTTCTTCAGGCTCTTGATATTGAGAAAAGAACTCTTGCAACGCCTCAAGCTTTTCTTCTTGAGTCTTATTTTCGAGCTCTTCTGGATCGATCATTTCCTCTGTTACAAAATCTCCCACATCATAAAGGTGAGTCTTATGGGATTGAAGAGAAAGTCTATGGGCCGTATATAAATATTCAGTCAAATCATGCAAGGCTCTATAAGCTTCTTCTCTGCTTTTACAGAAAAGCCTGAAATCGTCCACGTACCGAGTGTGAATATACCCTTTTCGTAGCAAGAAGTTATCAACGTCACTTAAGCATGCCTCTGAAAAAATAACTGAAGCATTAGGACCAATAGGAATGCCTTGGGATTGACCTCTAGTGAAATTCATTAATAGGTTTTCTATGTTTTTCGCCCTATCCTTATTTACTCCAGCCAGCTCCAAGGCATTCCTGACTCGGTGATGGCCAATCTGATTAAAAAAATCTGCAATATCAGCGGTTAATACGAACTTATATTCGCCACATTGGGCCAATTCTCGGGATTGCTGATGGAAATCATCCCATCCATTATTTTTTCTGAAGAGCTCCCCTTTAACTCCCAATTCAACTCGATAAGAGCAGGCCACCCTTCTATCAATGGGTACTCTAAAAGCTTCTACCGCTTCAGCTGCTTCATACGCTAACGCTGTATATACAATAGTATCGATAGGATCGAGCTGTATAGCGACACGATAACCACCAGCTTGCTTTGGAACTAACATCCTCCGAAATGGGCGGCCTTCGTATTCAGCAATATTTATAGCCGCTATCTCAGACTTTAGGTTTGCCCAGCTATGTTTGATTGCTTCATATTCAAAAGGTACGGGGAAAATGTCTGTATCACCATATTTTCTGATATGAGTGATCGCCCAATCTATTGATTCTTGCTTTAGATGATCCATCAAGCTTCCTTGAACTTTTAATAAGTTATTATTTAGTCAACTAGGGTAGGCAGACTTTCATGCCCATGCAAACAAGCTAACTCAAAAACATCGCATCGCCATAACTGAAGAATTGGTGAGATTGATCGATAGCATGGCAGTAGGCGTTCATGATGTGTTCGTAACCGACAAACGTTGAAACCAACATCAGCCTTGTAGGTCGGACAACGAAAAGCTGTTGCCCGACTTACATTCTGTATATCATCAAAAAGCGTTACTCTTTAAGCCTTCGTGTTCTGTGACCGTGGTGATAAATATTCCCTAACTTGCGTAGCTTCAATGTCTAAAAATATTCCACAGATATAATAAAAAATACTGGATCCCTTATAAAACATAGAAGCAGAGTAAATCTTAGTGATCTTGTGAAAAGAATAGAAATTCTGGAACAGTTTGAATTTGGTGGCGATGAAGGCTAACACGCCTTTTTTGTTTAACCTGAATTAATTGCCTTAATCCAGCACAGCCAGTGCGCTTTCATAATCAGGCTCGTTGGCGACTTCATTGACCAATTGAGTGTAGATCACTTTGTCATTCTCATCGATGACAACAATTGCCCTGGCGGTCAAGCCCGCCAAAAAGGTATCAACGATGTTTACTCCGTAATCATTGGCGAAACTGGAACGGAAGGTGGACAGGGGAATAACATCTTTTAAGCCTTCCGACTCGCAAAAGCGGCTTTGTGCAAAAGGCAAGTCGGCAGAAATAACCAAAACAACGGTATTGTCCAGATGCGATGCTTTCTGGTTGAATTTACGCGTTGAAGCCGCGCATGTTGGCGTATCCAGGCTAGGCACGATATTCAGGACTTTTCTTTTACCGGCATAGGTTGCCAAAGTAACATCCACTAACGCACGGCTCACCAATGAAAATGCCGGCGCACTGCTGCCTATTGCGGGTAATTCACCGCAGGTATGCAAAGGTTTGCCTTGAAATGTGATTGTAGCCATGAGTTACTCCCTATTTTATTTGTTTGATAACAAGCGTGAACTATTGCTTTTTGCTTTTCACTCGCTTCATCAAGCGTTCACGTTTTTTAACTTGCCATTCAGTCAGCTTGTTTTTCTGGCCGTGAAACGGGTTGACTGGCGACTTAAACACTAGGCGTATGGGTGTCCCTACCAGCCCCATCTTGTCACGATAATAATTCATTAAATATCGTTTATACGACTCCGGCAATACGTCCGTTTGCACCCCATGAATAACCACGACAGGTGGATTCCGCCCGCCCTGATGCGCATATTTTAGTTTAATGCGACGCGTATTCACAATCGGGGGTTGATGCGCTGTCGTGGCTTCTTTCAGAATTCTTGTCAGCACCGGCGTCGTCATATCAAGCATTGCCGATTCATACAATTGCTGCACGACATCAAACAGCTTGCCGACACCACTGCCATGCAACGCGGAAATCGGATGTTTTTCTGCAAAATCTAGAAATGACAGCTTTACATCCAGTTGCCGCTTGATGGTTTCTTTCTGATCCGCGCTGATGCCATCCCATTTGTTCAAGCCGATAATCAAGGCTCTTCCAGCTTCAAGAACCAGTCCTAATAAATGCGCGTCCTGATCGGTGACGCCTTCTTGTGCATCTATTAAATAAATGACCACATTTGATTTTTCTATCGCCTGTAGCGATTTAATGACGCTGAATTTTTCAATCGCCATATCCACTTTGGATTTGCGACGCATACCGGCGGTATCCACCAGCGTGTACATCTTGCCATTGCGTTCAAACGGAATATAGATACTATCGCGCGTCGTGCCTGGCTCATCAAATACGATAACCCGCTCTTCACCTAACAATCGGTTAACCAGCGTTGATTTGCCGACATTCGGCCTTCCGACCACGGCGATGCCGATGCCTTTGTTGTTGTCATCGACAACTTCTTCATCAGCGGGTGGCAATAGCTGGTCTACCTTTTCCAGCAGCTCGGGCACGCCCCGTCCATGTGAGGCTGCAATTTGCACCGGCTCGCCCAGAGCCAGTGAATAGAAATCTGACGCCGCAACATTGGCATCCAGACCGTCAACCTTATTCGTTACCAGGATTACCGGCTTATCGAGTTTTCTGAGGGTATCGGCGATAACTTTATCGGAAGCGCTTAGCCCTTCGCGCGCATCAACCATGAAAAACACGATGTCGGCTTCTTCCAGCGCAATCTGCACCTGCTTTCTGGCAAAGCTTTCTATGCCTTCAGCGTCGTCGGCTATACCGCCGGTGTCAACAACCAGACAGGGGCGATGCCCCAGCTTTACCCGGCCATATTGCCTGTCTCTGGTTAATCCAGAAAAATCAGCAACCAGAGCATCTCGACTGCGCGTTAAATAATTGAATAATGTGGACTTGCCAACATTAGGTCGCCCCACCAGGGCTATTACAGGTAACATATCTTTACCGGACTGTTAGAGCGGCAAGTGTGCCGTCTTTTGCATACACATAAATAACATTATCTGCCACGATAGGCTTAGCATCAATTGGACCATCAGTCACTTGTATACGACCAAGCTGCCTGCCATCACTAGTACTAAACCAATGCACATAACCCTCAAAATCACCCGCGACCACATAATTCTCATAAGCTACGGGGGCTGTTAACTTTCTTTCATGCAAATCCTTTTGCTTCCACAATGACGAACCACTACGCTGATCTAATTGAAAAACATGACTTTCCGGGTCAGTTAAATATAAATACTGGGAATCATTGCTCAAACCTGAATAGGAAGAAACGGCTTCGTTACGCCACAACACCTCACCATCTGGTTCCGAGACAGCGCCTACACCACCGCGATAGCCGGCAATGTAAATCACACCATTAATCGCGATAGGATCAACATCCAGATCCACCAGTCTTTCAATTTCAGAGCGTCCTGTTGGAATAGCCAAACTGGTTTCCCAAACATACTTGCCATCAGTTAATCGCAATGCCAGTAACTTTCCATTATCGTAGCCGGCAATCACGTTATCCTCAAC
>JAQTLI010000068.1 GCA_028714995.1 Methylobacter sp.
GCCTTGCTGCATATCGACTTTGGGTTGGAAAAAAAGTTCGAACTCATTATTTTCAAGCGCTTGCTCAATGTGGTTTAGGGCTGCGCGATGCGCGTGGAGTTGGCGATCCAGCTCTGAATCATAGATTTGAAAACGGTTTTTACCCGATTGTTTGGCTTGATACATGGCTTGATCAGCATGTCTTAACAACGTATCCGGGTCGGTATCATCCGTCGGGAAAATACTGATACCAATACTGGCTGATACAGAGACAAGCTGATTTTTCAACGTAACAGGCGCGATGATGGTTTCCAGCAGGCGGTGTAAAGTGATTTCGCAGTCTTCAATCTTTTCCAGTCCCAACAACAAAAACACAAACTCATCACCGCCTAACCGGGCGATGGTATCGCCTTCACGCAGCGCGTTTTTAATGCGCTGGGCAATTTCAATCAGCAACTGGTCGCCTGCTTCGTGACCCAGGCGATCATTAACGGGTTTGAAGCCGTCAAGATCAAGATAACCAACCGCCATTAAACAGCCTTCACGTTTGGTTTGGATAAGCGCCAAATGCATGCGATCCGCTAATAGTATCCGGTTCGGTACCCCAGTGAGGGGATCGTAGTGAGCAATGAGCTCCAGTTTCTGTTCATGCTCTTTAAGCTGGGTAATGTCAGAAAAAGTACCGATATAATGAGTGACCTCACCCTGTTCGTCAGCAACCGCAGAAATAGTAAGCCATGCGGCATAAACTTCGCCACCTTTCTTACGGTTCCACACCTCGCCTCGCCAGTAGCCTTGCCGGTTGATGGTCTGCCACATGTCCTCATAGAAACTGGTATCGTGAAGCCCGGACTTGAGTAGATTCGGATTTTTACCCAGTATTTCAGACCGTGTATACCCCGTTATGTTGCTGAAAGCCTGATTGGTATCAATGATGTTACTCTGTATATCGGTAATCATGATGCCCTCCTGGGTACAGGCAAAAACACTGGTCGCCATACGCTGCTCTTCTTCAGCTTGTTTTCGTCTTCTTATTTCGCGTTGCAAGCGCATATTCCAGCTGATAATAAAAATAAGCAGCAACAGTGTCGCAGAACCATATTGGAGTAGGGTTTCAATTTTTACACCGTGTTCAGCGTTCAAACTCAACCAGTGGTTCTGAATGATATCTTTTTCAGATTTAGGGATGTCGGTCAGCACTTTGGCCAGCAGGCTTGCTAGCTCGGGATTTGCTTTGGTGGCAGCCATTCTGTGCCAATCTCGGTACTCCGTATCACCAGCAAAGCTGAGATTGAGCAAGCCTTCCTTTTTTACCGCATAGTTTGCCGATGCAGCATCTCCAATATAAGCATCGACCTCACCGTTACTGACCATTCTCAGTGCTTCATGTACATTTTCAGCTGGAATCAATTGGATTTCTGGATGGTCACGTGCCAGCAATTCCTGTATGAAGCAACCTTTTTCCACGGTCACCCGTTTCCCGGCAAGACGTTCCACGGTATCGATAAAACCGCTATTGCCATTGTCGATGATAATAACCGGATTACTGAGATAAGGTTCTGTAAAGCTTAAGTATTGCTCGCGTTCCGGTGTTTTGTTTATGTCGGAAATCATATCCAATTCCCCGTCCTGCGCCATTTTTAGAATTTCAGTCCAGGATTTATTCTTCACTACGTCAAGCTTCACTCCCAGACGCCGCTCGACCAGGCCGATATATTCTGCGCTCAGGCCGATATAGTTTCCATCAGAGTCGATCCATTCGTAGGGTGCAAAATCCCGGTCGATGCCGACGCGAATAACCGGATGCGTTTGTAGCCATCGTTTTTCTGCCTGGGTGAACTGAAGCTTGTTTTGCTTGCCCTGTCCATAAATGAAGCCCTTCATATAATCCATTGAACTTATCAGGCCCAGTTGCCGATAGGTGTCGGCGATACGTTGAAAACGCTTGATGTCAGTGCTGCCAATCGGGATGGTTTTCGGCAAAATCATCTTGGCGGTTTCGTGTGCCTGGAAGGAAAGGAGATCAGCTGAGAGCCGGTTTCCCTGATTGTACTTATCAAGAATGATCCGGATTACTTCCTCTGGGTGATTAAGCGCATACTCCCAGCCTTTGAGCGAGGCATACAAAAAACGTTGAGTCCGATCCTGATGCTGGTTTATTTCCTGTTCGGTGGTGAACAGGTTGTCACCCAGAAAATCTATGCCGTAGTTACGGGGATCGAGTATATTAAATTCGATACCCTTCTGCTTTAAGTAGTAAACCTGATTGGTGAGGTAGGCAGAGAAGGCATCCACCTTTCCGTCGATCAGATCGTTCATGTTAGAAGTTTGATCGACACGAGTGAATTTGTCGGGAGAAATCCCCGCCTCATAGTACATGGCGAGTAATGATGCGTCGTCGCTGAGGTCATTCATCACCCGTTTACCGGGCAGCTCGTAAGGACTGACTATGCCGGATTGCTTCAAAGTAAGCAAAACCAACGGATTATGTTGAAAGATAGAAGCCAGGACGACTACTGG
Organism: Methylobacter sp.; assembly: GCA_028714995.1. Taxonomy (GTDB): domain Bacteria; phylum Pseudomonadota; class Gammaproteobacteria; order Methylococcales; family Methylomonadaceae; genus Methylobacter_A. The sequence continues at coordinate 2,500 of JAQTLI010000068.1, forward strand.
TTTCCCTTTAAGTTTTTCCAGTAGCAAGCCGCTGTCTGCTACGCCATATTGAGCTTCACCATTCAACACCTGCTCGATATTACTGATACCAGGAATACGCTCACGGATGTTCACATCCAGATTTTCTTCAGCGTAAAAGCCCTTTTCCTTGGCGGCGTAGTAGCCGGCGAACTGGAAAGCATGTAGCCACTTGAGTTGTAGGGAGACTTTTTCGACTGGCTGTTGAGGCTCGGCCAATAAAGGCAATGAACAAAATGACAGCCACAACGAAGTAATCAGTTGGAAGAAAAGTCTAGTCATTAGCAATTAAAATTAAAAGTTTTAGCATTTTTGTGACTAATGAGCATTTTTGTAATTTACGTTTTGCTTTTACAAAAAAGAAACAGAAATATTGAAAATATCGAATTACTGGAAATACTTAATCAGCAAAACAGAGCCCAGATCTTTATAAAAGTTGATTTTAAATTAAATGCACTTATAGTTGCGCAACAAAAACACTAATCTCTAAAGAGTATCACATGCAACATTTTCGTCTTTCTTTTATCGTCACAGTAATTTGTCTAGGGGCAGCCTTTTACTGGGCTGGAATAATGGGCGCTTTTATCGCCATAATTCTGGGGGTTCTTGAAATCAGTTTATCATTTGATAATGCAGTTGTTAACGCATCAATTCTAAAGCGGATGAATGAGCGCTGGCAGAAGTACTTTTTAACCTGGGGAATTTTGATTGCCGTTTTTGGCATGCGCCTGTTGTTTCCTATCGTGATTGTTTCGGCTGCTACCGGTATCGATTTTATGGGCGTAACCGAGATGGCGTTAAAAGACACTGCGACTTATGCCAAACACTTGGAAGCGTCGCACGTGCAAATTGCTGCATTTGGCGGCATGTTTTTGCTGATGGTATTTTATTCGTTCATCTTTAATGAAACTAAGGAGCTGCATTGGCTGGGCTACATAGAAGAAAAAATGTCCTCATTTGGAAAGCTTGAAGCGATTGAAATTATCATGGCATTAGGGCCGCTGTTAATCATCCAAAACTACTTGCCCCAGGAAATTCGGTTGGATGTGCTGGTAGCCGGTGTAACAGGGGTTATTCTGTTTGTTATCGTGGATAGTTTTGCGGCTTTGTTTGAGCACGAGGAAGAGGGCGAGCAAGTTGTTGCTACACTTAAAAAAAGCGGCATGATGAGCTTTATTTATCTTGAAGTACTGGACGCGTCTTTTTCATTTGACGGCGTGATCGGCGCGTTTGCGATTACTCAGGATGTAGTCATTATTATGCTGGGTTTGGCTATCGGCGCGATGTTTGTCCGAAGTCTAACGGTTTATCTGGTGCGGAAAGGTACGCTGGATGAATATGTGTTTCTGGAACACGGCGCTCATTATGCCATCGGAGTGCTGGCGGGTATTATGCTGGTCAGCATAACCCGTCATATTCCTGAAGTTGTAACCGGCTTGGCGGGTGCCATATTGATAGCGCTATCAGTATTTTCATCGATCCGTTACAAGAAACGGCTGGCCTGATCTCCAATTTCCATAGGCAATGGGGGTCAAACAGCTTTATCGTTTTCCCTCCCCGCACAACTGATAATAATTAAAAACAAGAATACATTTATCCCACGCATTGTGGGACTGCCAACACAAAATCATTGTTATATAAATGGAATATTCAGATATTGGTAATTTGTTCGAATATGAATTAAATCAAAACCGTCCAGACCATTTAAGCTGAATGAAGATTTCAAAAGCCTTGCTGTTCTGCACTGTATTGTCGACCATGACAGCTCAAGCCGAGAATGCCGACTCCCCAGAATTACCGGCATTAAATAATGAGGGCGAATTTTCACTCATGGGAGCATTGTCTGATCTTGGCTGGCATGACCTGCAAGATGAGCGCTGGAACGTCTATTCCCAGGCAACTTATATTTCAAGCTTTAAACAAGCATTCCCTGCGGCATATACCAATTTGAATGGAACGCCCAATTCATTATCTCCCGACGCAGAACGCAGTTTTACTGCAACATTTACTTCTTATCTCGGACTTAAAGCGTGGACAGGTGCGGAATTTTACGCAGCGCCAGAAATGATTTCTGAATTACCGCTTTCAGGACTAAAGGGGATAGGCGGAAGCATTCAAAACTTCGAGCTTCAAAAAAATGGTACAGAACATTCTACCTGGTATCTGTCGAGAGCAATTTACAGACAAACAGTATCACTCGGAGGCACAGCGAGTGAAGTTAGTTCCGGCCCTATGCAATTAGCAGGGACTGTTGACAGCCGCCGTTTTGTTTTTACAGCAGGAACCTTTAGCATCCTCGATATATTTGATAAAAATACCTATGCTGGGGATCTTCGCCAGCAATTTTTAAATATGGCATTTTTGACTAATGCCGCCTATGACTTTGCTGCCGATGCAAGGGGCTATACTACTGGATTGGTGGGCGAATATTATTTTGATAATTGGGCATTCCGGTTTGGGCGAATTGCTGGCCCTAAAAATCCTAACGATCTACCTTTGAATTTTTACATGCTCAAGTATTATGGCGATCAGGCAGAGCTGGAGCATAAACATGTTATTAAAGGACAACCGGGGGCAGTAAAATTACTCGGCTTTAGAAACCGTGAAAACATGGGCCGTTTCAGTGACGCTATTTCGGCATTCCAGGCTGATCCAGCAAAGAATGCGACAACGTGTACTGGTTTTAATTATGGATCTGATAATTCCGGGGCCCCTGATCTTTGTTGGGCTAGAAAGCCGAATGTAAAAATGGGCATCGGCATAAATATGGAGCAAAAAATTACTGAAGATATAGGCCTATTTTTCAGAGGCATGTATTCAGATGGCAAAACTGAAGTTTTTTCTTATACATCCTCCGATCAATCAATATCTTTTGGCGCGTTAATGAAGGGCTTTCGTTGGGGACGGGAAAATGATGTGTTAGGACTTGGCTATGCACAGAGTTGGATTTCAAAAGATCACGTCGCCTATCTGAATTTGGGCGGTATTGACGGGTTTATCGGTGACGGTAAGATCAATTACAGACCGGAGCAGGTTGTCGATATTTTCTACAAATGGCATGTCGTTAAATCGGCTTGGCTATCTTTCGATTATCAACATTTAGCCAATCCCGCTTACAACGCAGATCGTGGCCCCGTAGATATTTATGGGGCCAGGGTGCATTTTGAATTTTAAAGAGAGCTTTTTAAGACTGGGCCGTAGGATGCTTGATTGTAATGCGCTTCACACTGCGTTTAACTCATCCTACGGATTCTTGTGGTAAAAATTTACTCAGCTAAAGATGACGGATTAATCAGCTAATTGCTGAATGCCATCCAGATACCATTTGGGCTGGATGCTGACTTTCGGTTTGATAAAATGCCAGACTTCCCTGACCTGCTCAGCTTGAGCATTAACGTCTTCGCGCATGATAGAATCAAACAGCACCACCGCTTCAAGTTCCGAGCCGACTTCCCTGACTTCCAGCAGTTCCGCTTCCAGTTTTAGTATTTCGGTGTGATTTTCAGTATCGGATGCTTTAATCTGATCCTGAATTTCAGCAAATACTTTATCCGTTGTTAAGCCTCTGATTTCGGCAAGATCACGCTCATCCCAGGCTTTTTGCAGATTAGCAAAGGCTATTTTAGCGCCGCCAAGGAAAGCTTGTTGATCGAAGTCTTTGGGAATGACTGCTGCAACGAATTCAGCCTCCTGTTGAACAGGTTGAGCATAAGACTCAGACGAGACGGTATTGTTTTTATCTTTTTTGAACAGAATGTCGGTGTCAAAGCCTGCCGCCGGATCAGCCTGTGGTTCCTGATGCTGCTGATAGGTTGAGGCAGTATCCTGATAGCTATTATCAGCTGTCCGGTTATAGACAGGCCGCTGTGCAGAGCCCGCTTTTTTAGCTGCAAACAATTTATAGAGCAAAAAGGCAATCCCGCCGAAAATCAGGATGTCCATAAAGTTAATACCGTGAAAGCCGCCGCCGGCAAACAGCGAGCCTAGCAATCCACCCAGTGCCAAACCGCCTAACATGCCCATTAAACCGCCACGGTTGGCCCAGCCCGGCTTGGCTGCCTGGTTTGGTGTAGCTGCTTGTTGTTGGTTAGTGGCGCGGGTCGGGGGAGCAACTGAGCGTTGATACGGTGCGCTGTAGGTGGATCTACCGCCAAAAGAGCTGCCGCCGCCGAAACGTTTGGCATCAGCGTCTGACATACCGCCTAAAGTTAAGGAAAGACCAATTAATAAAGTAGCAATAATTCCGGTATATTTGTTCATACACTCACAAAGTTAAATAAGTTCAGGTTAATGTATCATTGGGGCGAATAATCAAACAACAAGTTGTTAATTATTATTTAATAGCATAGCATTGTGCGTATGTTTTCAACACTACGCAAATTTCTTGTTATTTTTCTGGCGATACTGCAATTGATTGCACCGTTGGTGCATGCGCATGCCGGAGAGAAAGTTCCAGATTTGGGGCTGCATGTTCCCGGTCTTGAAATGTATAGTGTTGAACATCATGCTTTTGTGTCTCAGGCGGTAAGCTATGATTCCAGTTCTGACGGAATGATTGTCGGTGTCGATGCAGGCATGAAAGATAGACAAGTTAATGCTGCTGCAGATTTGGATAACGATCATTATTTGCATCAACAATCTCCAGTATTTCACGCCGCAATCTCTCCTTTTGATACTAATTTCTCCCCTCAAGCAGCGCAGTTTGTTTGTCGGTTGTTTATTCCATCGTTATCCCCACGCGCACCTCCTGCTCAATAATCTCCACTGATGTTTTAGTTCTTTCTACGTCTGCAAGCATGCAGGAGGTAGTGCAATGCAAAAGCAATTGCCGAGAACTTTGTTGATTTTATTTATAACGCGGCATTAAAACCGCATCGAGCTAGACCTATGTATTCCTTGAATCTTTTCAGCAAGTGTTTGTTTGTTTATTTACTGACAACTGCACTGAGTTTTGCTGATTCGACACATGTTGTTGAGCATCATGATCCTATTGAAAGTGATGCGACTTTGAGCTTGTCTAAAGTTATTGATTTAACTTTGGAGAAATACCCTGATGTAACCTGGCTTAAATCGCTGGAAGAAGAGGCGACAGCGATAGAACAGCGCGGCGACAGCTGGACCGCCGGTGCTTCGCTAGCGGAGGCCCGTTTCCAGGAAGCGACCAGCGGTACCCTGCATTATATCGACGGCATAGTGAAAGTGCCGTTATGGAATTTAGGCCAACGCGATGCGGAACAGGCGCTCGCAAAGATGGCGGAAAGCAACGCAATGTCGCAATCGGATGCGGTTAAATTGCGAGTGGCGGGGCTGGTCAGAAATGCCTTATGGAATATTGCGATGGCAAACTTAAGTTATGAACAGGCGAAAACCGAGCTTGCGATTACGGATCAGTTATTGGCTAAAGTGCAGCGGCGCGTCGAGTTGGGCGACTTGCCCAGAGCCGATTTTTTGTTAGCGCAAACCGAGTCGCTGCAAAAACGCTCAGTGGTAACTCAAGCTGAGGCGGAATTAATGCATGCCCGTAAACGGTATGCCAGCATCACGCAAATGACCAAAATCCCCCGTGATTATCAGGAGAAGCTGGTCGACATAGTGAAAATTCAGCAAAGTCATCCGGCCTTAGTGGCAATTAATAGCCAGATAGAACGCAAGCAGGCGCAACTTGATACGGTTAAATTGGTTGGTTCCGGCCAGACCAATGTTGCCGTTGGCGTCAACAGTGACCAGTTCACTAATGATCCTCGAAGCAATAAAACGGCAAGTTTCAATATCGGTGTTACCGTTCCTTTTGGTGGAAGTGCCCATTTAGCTCCACAAATTGCAGCAGTTAACGTCGAATTAAATAAACTGCTTGCAGAACGCGAACAAATGAACCGCGATCTAGAACAGGCGCATCACGAAGCTGAACATAATCTGGAAGTCAATCGGGTCGAACTGGGTATTGCCAATGAGTTAAAGCAGGTTGCCGAAGAACATTTCAAAATGACCCAAACAAGCTTTTCGGTGGGGGAAATTAATCTGATGGATTTGTTAAGAATCCAGTCCAGAACCCAGCAAGCGGTGTTAAATGCCAAGCAACGGGCAATCATGCTACAGCGCGATATAGCGCTTTATAATCAGGCCGTAGGAGTTATGCCATGAGAATGTTTTTTGTCAGCACTGCAATGATGCTGTTATTGAGTCTGGTCGGTTTCGGCAGCTATGCAGCTGAAAATGTTATTAAAATTTCACAGGAAAATATTGACGCTCTCGGTGTAAAACTGGGCAAACTGGAACCTGTTACACAAATTCCTGTGTTATCCGCTCCGGCTAAAGTGGTGATTCCACCAACGCAGGAATATATAGTCAGTGCATCACAGGCCGGAGTCATTGCAAAGCTGAACGCGGCGATAGGTGATAAAATTGTAAAAGGACAGATTTTAGCCCAGCTCAACAGTTCAGACCTGGTGACGCTGCAAAGGGAATATCTTAAAGCCGATAGTGCCCGGAAATTGGCTTCTGCTATTTATCAGCGGGACAAAAAACTACTGGAAGAAGGCGTAATTGCCGATCGACGCTGGCAGGAAACCAGCAGCGAGTATCAGTCTGCTGTTTCTGAGGCTGATGAACAGGAGCAATTGCTGGAAATTGCAGGGATGACAGCTGGCGAGGTTGATCACTTCGGCAAAACGCACCGGTTAACTCGTGAACTCAATGTCCGTTCGCCCATTGCCGGTGTGGTACTGGAGCGTTTAGCCGTCGTTGGAACGCATATCGATATGATGGCGCCGTTATACCGCATCGCTAACCTGGATGAGCTTTGGCTGGAAATCGCTATTCCGCAGGAACGCATGGGCAGTATTAAAATTGGTGATAAGGTATTGGTTGAAAACTCGGGAGTCAGCGCAAAAATCACCTTGTTGGGGCAAAGCGTTAACCCGGAAAACCAAACTATTCTTGCGAGAGCGGTGGTAGCGGCGAAAGACACAGCATCGCTACGCGCAGGACAAAGACTTAATACCCGGATTATCCATACCACTGACAAGGCGGTTTTTAAAATTCCTAATGCGGCTATTGCCCAGAACGAAGGCAAAGCCTTTATTTTTATCCGCAATCAACAGGGATTTTTGGTTACCCCGGTTACCGTAGTCGGTAAACAGGATAATGAGTCGATTATTAACGGTGAGTTCACCGGTAATGAAGAAATAGCCGTCAAGGGTGCTGTCGCACTCAAAGCAAACTGGCTGGGACTGGGGAGTGAAGAATAATGGGTAATTTGATTCGCTTTGCGCTGGGCCAGAGGATACTCATTCTTTTGTCTGTATTGCTGCTATCAGGCGGCGGCTATTATGCCTTTAAAAATATTCCGATTGATGCCTTCCCCGAAGTTTCGCCGACGCAGGTAAAAATTATCGTT
>JAQTLI010000069.1 GCA_028714995.1 Methylobacter sp.
CCATCAGGGCCAGAGGCAGCAAAGACCTCATTAACAGGCCGGATATATGGCAGCAACTGCGTTGACTGACCGTAGCGATCGAAAAGAAAAAGCTTGCAAAACGGAGGAGTCCATATATGTGCTGAGGCACGATGCGCATCAATCGCGAACGATGCGGTTCCTAGCGTCACCACATCCTACCAACCCGCTAACTTGGATTTTTGTTTTGGGGCGAATCGAAGGAAAAAATTGAATCAGGTCTTGCAATCACGCATCCGGCCTCTTAAGAAGCTCATTTCAACCAACTGTTATAAAAAGCAGTTTTAAACGCTTTCTGCCATAGGAATTAATTGAAAGCCGATCTGCTCAGCACGTTTGGTTAAATTTTTAATGACTCGTTGGCGATATTTTTCTTCATAATATTCCTGACCTTGATCCATATATTCTTCTCCTTTGGTGAGCATCGCATAAATCAGCCATGCCAATTTATGGGCACAAGCGGTGACGGCTTTGGCTTTGTCCATACGACCACAAAGTCTTCGGTAACCCGATAAGGTGCTCTAACTTATAGGATGCTGCCGACGTAAGGAGGCGCATCGTTCGAGTCATTCTCCCGCATCAATATTAAATTCCCCCGAATATCCCCAGGTGGCTGGATAAATGCCCTTCGCCACGAATTGATGGAAACTCGAATGAGGCCAGTCGATAACTCGCTGTACCCTGCCATGTTTTACTGGATATCCAATGGATATAATCAACATGTTGGTTAAAATCATTTTGATAAATGATCAATGATCAAATGAGCCCAAAAGCGGCGTTGCCATAAACCGCGTTCACGTCGTTTGCTTCGACTTTCCGAAATTCTTTCACCTTTGTCTATAGCACGAGAAAAGTGACCTTTGAGCATATTCCAGCGAGTCGAATAATCAGCATCCTCTGGCGGTAACGTCCAAATACAATGAAGATGGTCCGGCATAATCACCACCGCATTGATATGGAAAGGCCTTCGTTCCTTCACATAACGAAAAGCTGCTCGTAACAAATCAATTTTTTCAACCAGCAATTGATTGTTGCGTCGTTGGGCAAGGTTCACAGTGAAGAACCAGGTGGCATTAGGAATGTAAATACGGCGATAGTCAGTCATTGATTTAAATCTTATGTCTCGAACGATGCGCCTTCTTGCGTCGGCAGCATCCTATAAGTAAGTGTACCTTGTCGCATTGCAGCAGCGTAGGATACGACCCAAATGGGTTTTATAACGATCCCGCCAGCCGGATAAGTTCCATCGTTTGTTGCCGTATTTGATCGACAACCTGTTGATCTAACTGCTTTAACCAACGCTCCGGAATCTGCCCAATGCCATATTTAGCCCCTGCAAGCATACCGACCAACGCACCTGTGGTGTCGGCATCGCCACCCTGATTAACGGTTGAAATCAGGCAGGATTCAAAACTGTCTGTACTGAAAAAATAATGTAAATCCGTTTGCACGGTATCGACAATATAGCCCGAGGCTTTGCCCGGATAAGGGCTATAGGCAAATTCGCCGTATTGACTGATCAACAATTCGGCCTCCTGTTTGCAAGCGTCCATATCCAGGCTGGTAATTAAGTGATTAACGATCCGTCCCAGCGTTAAGGTCGCTGCATCGGATAACGGGTGGTTATGTGTAATGTGGCTTTGCTGCAAACTCCATTCATTGAAATAATCCGGCCGGTTTAATGTCGCCAGCACCACCGGCAGGTTACGCATACAAGCGCCGTTTCCTGCATCGTCATCGCGAGGTAAACCGAATAGTTCGCCGCTATCCCGGTAGCGCATGATGCCGCGTCGACAGGTATTGCCTATATCCGGCGGATCGCTTTCCAGCCACACGACAAAATTATCGGCGACCGCCTGAATGTTCCAACCCTGATGATCGATAATGGCTTGCCCTAATGCGAGCGACATTTGGGTGTCGTCAGTGACTTGGCCTGCTTCCAGACCCAGCCAGCCGCCGCCGATCATATCCTGATGTACGCCGTAACGTTTTTGAATTTGTTTCGGCGTCATAAACTCCACCGTAGCACCGAGCGCGTCGCCGCAGGCAAAGCCTAAATAGGCTCCCAACGCTTTGTTCAATATTTGCTCTGTAGACATGATCCCCCTAACGCTGCACTTTGACCCGGTAATCGCCGCCAATCACCAGATATTCGGCTTCGCCGTGCAAGGCATGGTGCGGCAGCAGTTCGTTAAAAAAAATCAGCTTAACCATCGGCACTTCAACTTCCAGAATATAAGCGCCGAATTCGCTGGCAATACTGCGGCGGTCAGTAAATGAAACAATATTATTGAAACGTACGATTTTATGGGTTTTATCCTCATCCAGAACAAGCCAATCATCGTCCAGCGAATTGACGCCGCGATAAAGGGTTTTATGCGTTGCCGCCGGAAACTGAAAACGTTCGATAATCCACTGGCAATATTCGTAAAGAAGGTCCAGTTGCATGTAAATGCAGTTATTGTGATACCGGCTGTTCATCTTTTCTTCGATATACATGATCCAGTCTTTGCTGATGAAACTGGCTATGTGCTGTTTATGATAAGTGGGAAATAGTCCAAAGCGGCTTTCGACCCAGCCTTTAAAAACTGCACCTTGGGCATTGTTTGAATCCAGCCCCCAATCCTGAATTAACCTGAGATAACTGTTGCGATAACGTCGTCTTCCCGAATGATCGTTTCGCAGTCGTTGCTCTGTTTCAAAGCCGAAGACGACACACATATAGTCTTGAAATATCCTGCCGCAGTCATCGGGCGTCGACTGTCTGGCCAATTGTTCAAACAAACCTGAAGCCGATTCGCGGGTGCCTGCTATATGCAGCGGTTTGGGGTTTTCATTAAAGACATGGCTGGCAATGAAATCAGTCGCCAAACCGATTAAGTTGGTGCTGTGGCCATGTTGAGAAATATCAGGCATTTGTTGATCAGGAAAGTCTTCGGCAATGAATGGATGGAACAATCTTCACATGAAATTGTCCATTTAGCCAGATAGGGTAGGCGAGGTACCTTGAAACGTTTTGTGCGGATAAATCCGGTTTCAGATTTAAAACGTTAAGGCCGGGGTTACAAACCCCAGCCCGCATAATGCGCCTACTTACATCAGCAGTATCCTATAAATTTCGCGCATCTTATCCGTTTCCGAAGTGTTGATCAGCAAACACCCTATAAACAAAAGTTTCTCGAAATTGATGCTCAACAAGCAGCCGCTGATTGGGCGCTTGCTGAAAACGCTTCGATTTTTAACCAGTCAGCCATCTGAAGGATAGCCGATCAATGAAATAAATTATTTAAATACAGCGCCTTAGTATGCAGTTGTGTGGATTTTTTCGGTGCTTTTGTGGATTGAGTTTTATATGGCATGGAACCTGCTTTATTGATAGGGACAGCATCAACCAAAACCGACCGGCAGTGGGGTTATCTCCGCAGATTCGTCAATGAATAGACGGGACCGGCGACTTTTTAAGAAACGGGAGATATCACATGAATAGTCCTTTGGTAGCTTTTGATAAATTTGAACCGGCAACCCTCGCGCCGGACAGGAAAAAGGCCAATGTCGTTTCCATCAAGCCGGATGTAGATCTGCTTAAGGAAAATTTGTCTGCCTCATCGGTTGCGTTGCCATTGGGAAATTTTAGGTCCGTTGGCGACTATCGTGATAGCAAAGCCATCGACTATCTGATTATAGGTATTCTTTCGATACTGGTGCACACCGTCGTTGTCGATCACTTCAAGCGCGTATCGATTGAAAAAGAAGAGCTGATCGAGCCGGTCAAGCCACCCTCCAAGGTGCAGATTTCGTTTGTTCGGCCTCAGCCGAAGCCTGTTGTTCAGCCGCCTCCCCCACCGCCTCCGCCAAATGTCGTTGCACTTAAGAAGCCGCCCAAGCCGAAGGTGCAGCCAAAGCCGGTGCCAAAGCTTGTCGAGCCGCCGCCTGTTCAGTCGCCCACTTCGGTAACGCAAGCTGATGCGCCGGTGATTTCGGCCCCCCCAGCACCTCCTGCCCCGCCGGCAGAAGAAAAAGTGACGGAACCTCGTGCGGGTGCTGGTTATCTGAACAATCCACCTCCGGTTTATCCTGAAGTAGCTATGGATCGTGGCTGGGAGGGAAAGGTGTTGATGAAAGTGCATGTGCTCGCGAATGGTAAGCCTGACAATGTTTCCGTACTTAAATCCAGCGGAAAAGAGGTGTTGGATGATGAAGCTGTTAGAACGGTTAAAAAATGGTCATTTGTTCCGGCTATGCGCGGAACAACCCCAATCGATGGTTGGGTAACGGTTCCTATCTCTTTTAATTTACAAGGTTGAGGTTTTATTTATGACAGAAACTACATCTGCTGCAACAGGAATTTCTCAGGCAGCCAATCAAACGGCGATTTCAGGTGCCGGCATTACCGATACGGCTAACGGAACGCCATCGGCCGTTTCAGATATCGCACCGGCGGCTACGAATCTGACTTCGTCTGCAACGGACATAGCGCCGGCTGCTCCGGAAATTACATCGGCGCTCATTGTCGATGCCACTTTATGGATTTTAATCGGCTTTTCTGTAGTGACATGGGCTTTGATACTTATCAAGGGCATACAGCATGCGCGGATTTCGCATCACAACAGGATTTATGAAAAGAAATTTTGGGGTGCTCAGGATTTTCAGGCAGCCTCTGCACTGGAAGGCAATAACGGACCTGCTGCCAGGGTTGCTGATGTTGGATTCATCACTTTGATAGAAGCCGATGGCGGCACGACAACGCACGATCTCGAGCATACCGGGGATCGTCATGACTTGCTGGATAGACGCTTGCGGCAACAGATGCAGAAAGAGCGTGGGGCGCTGGAAAGCGGTCTGGCCATATTGGCAACCATCGGCAGTATCTCGCCATTTGTGGGCTTATTCGGCACGGTTTGGGGAATTATGGGGGCGCTGACCAGCATCAGTAAAAGCGGGTCGGCCAGTCTGGATGTCGTGGCCGGACCCATCGGTGAGGCGCTCGTTGCCACGGCAGTCGGTATCGCGGTCGCGGTGCCGGCGGTTATTGGATACAACTTTTTTATTCGCAGAAACAAGGTGATTTGGGCATTTCTTGACGACTTCGCTATCGATTTTGTCCATCTTGCGTTGAAAACCTCGTTTTTAATTAAACGTCCTGCTCCCAGTACGGTTGCAACCCCACGCACTAGCGGAACCGGAGCAAAAAAACATACCAGTCATGAAGAATTTCACGCGGAAGGAGCGCAAGTCTAATGGCTATGAATACAAAAGATAGTGGTGGCGATGATGATGTAATGGGCGAAATCAACGTCACGCCTTTGGTCGACGTGATGCTGGTGCTGTTGGTGGTGTTTATCGTAACCGCGCCTTTATTGACTCAAGCCGTACACGTCAATTTGCCGAAGACAGCGGAGACCGCACCGCCCGAGGAAAAAGAAGCTGTGTATATCAGTGTCGATGCAAAGGGGAAAGTTTTCATCGACAAAACGGAGATTGCCCTGGAAGCCTTTGAAAAGGAACTGTTAACTCGTAAGGCAGCTGATCCTGAAATAGCACTCAATCTGAATGCTGACGATGCCGTTCAATACGGCACCGTAGCCAAAGTGATGTCATCGATAGAACGATCCGGAATAACCAAGTTAGCGGTTCTGACTATCCCCGGCAAGTAATCAACAAAAAAACAGAGTTTAAACCAGCCCTTTTTGGGCTGGCCAGGGAAGTTTTGCCTGAAGAAACAGCGCGTATTTAATCAAATTTAATTTTATGAAGACTTTAAGAAGGGGTGTTATATGAGTATTGACAGGTTAGGGAGTCGACCAGTTACAACCAAAGGCTTGAAATTGCCGGCAAAGGACCAGGCTAAAGGCCGATCGTTCTCTGCCGAAATAGTTAATGTCCTGAATCAAAATACATTGAAACCCGATGCGCTTATAGGCAATCGAGCCACTCTAAGCGGCGCTGCAATGATTTTGGCAGGAGCCTGTCTGTTAGTGCCCGACTACAGTTTTGCTCAGGAAAGTTCGAGTGATTCAGCTTCTGAAATAGAGCGCTTGAAAAAGGAATTGGCAGAATCTAAAAAGGAGAATGAGCTACTCAAAAATGCACTGTCCCATGAGGGGAATGACACTAAGGCGGCTACGGCGGTTACGACGGCTCCTGCAACAGATGCTCCTGTTGCCGCTGTTGCGGCGGCTCCAGAGGCAGCAAAAGAAGCTAAATCTTATGTAGAAGAACCTAAAAATCTATCGGAAGTCGTGGTTACCTCACGTCGCAAGGAAGAAAAGCTACAGGAAGTTCCAATTCCTATCTCCGTCATTAGCGGCGAACAAATGAAACGCGACAATATCGTTACCGTTCAGGATTTTTCCCGGCGCGTGCCTAACCTTGGCGTTACCAGCTCTAATGTACGCCAAACCAGTATTGCTTTACGGGGTTTAGGTAAGAATAGCGGTAACGAGTCGATGGAAGCCAGCGTCGGCGTGATGGTCGACAATGTATGGTCCTCATGGGTAGGTTCTACCTGGACCAACTACGTGGATGTTGATCATGTCGAGGTTCTGCGGGGTCCGCAAGGCACATTGCAAGGTAAAAACAGTAACCTGGGACTCATTAACGTGAACACCAAACTGCCTTCCTTTAAATCCGGCTATTACATCGACGGTTTCGCCGGTAATCGCGACAGCCTGCAAGGTAAGGCTTCGGCTACTGGCGCCATAATTGATGGTCTGCTGGCTTATCGGGGCTCATTTTTTGTCGACAAGCGCGATGGTTTTATAGCAAATTTCGATTCGCCGGTGACCGCAGGCAAACTTCAGGAAACCAACTCATTGGGCGGACGTATTCAGTTTTTGCTTACGCCCACCGATAAACTATCAGCCCGAATTATTGCGGATCGCTCGTCGTCCACGCAAACCATGAGTGTGAATCCTAACATAGATGACCCAACTAGATTTGCTGATGGCACCGTTAGAACGACTACTTTCAGTTCACGATTGAACCGTAATTGGTTCGACAGCATTCGTAACTCCGGTCAACCTTTAACAGTGATTGGCGATCCACGTGCAGTGGCCCGCGATAATCACCAAGTGTCACGCGGCGATCAACAAGGTGCTTCGGGTGAGATTAACTGGGATGTTGGCAGGCATAAGTTGACGTCAATTTCGGCCTATCGCTACTCTCTGTTCGAGCCGCATCATGATGGCGATAACAGCACCGCCGATATCCAACACATATCGGGTTGGCAAGTAAAAAATCGGCAATGGACGCAAGAACTCCGTTTGGCTTCTCTGGAACCCGGATTTGGTTTCATAGACTACCAAGTCGGACTCTTCGCCCTGCGGAGTGAAGCCAAAACCTTTAACCAGCGCATGTTTGGCTCCGATGCAGGAGCTTTTTATGCCAGCAACGACCAATATAATCGTTTAAATGCTACCGCGGCCGGCCAGGATATCATGGCAAATTCTTTAAACCGCGTATTACAAACAGGCTATTTGAACCCAACAAACACCAGTTTGGCTGCCTATAGTCAGGTGAATTTACACATCACCAATGCAGCGACCCTCACATTAGGTATCCGCGATACTTTTGAGCGTCGTGAAAACGCTGGGTATTCCAGCTTTGTAGGTGGTGAGAACCTGAATAACATTGCAAATGCATCACAAAAAGCCGACGCGCTGGCTATCAGAAACACTGCCATAGGCGGTGTTTGGACAGCAGATAGACAAGGTATTAGCCAGAATTCCCAAAACTGGTTAGTCAATCCGAGTTATAAGATAACTAAGGATCTCATGGCTTTTTTCTCGGTGGCCGGCGGACAAAAATCGGGCGCAGCGCAATTTAACAGCAGTACCGGAGCCATTGAAAATGTCAACCCGGAAGACATCATGGACTACGAATTGGGTATCAAAAGTACCTGGTTCGATCGCAAGCTAACTGCAAATCTCAATTTATACAATACCGATGTGCAAGGGTTTCAGTCTCAGCTAACGGTACCGGATGCCACAAACGCAACAGGCTTTAGGAGCACGCTGGGTAACGTCAAAGGAATCCAGTTACGCGGTGTCGAACTGGATACCGCCTGGCAAGCCTATGAGGGCTTAAACTTCTTCTTAAATGGTTCCTATAACCATGCCGTCTATACAGACTTTAAGAATGCGCCTTGCCCGCCTGAATTGAATACCTCAAAAGCTTGCGACCAAACCGGTTTGCAAATACCGAATGCGCCTTTGTTTACCGCTAATTACGGTATTGACTATCGCGTACCGCTTGGGTTTGGAAAATTCAATGACTATGGATTGGAGTGGCATACTTGGCTCGTTGACAGCTTCAAATCCAGTGCCAATATGAATGCAAGTTTATCCTCATCGGGTATCCAATCTTCCTATCATGTTACCGATGGTGGAATTGGGGTGGGCACCAAAAATGGCAAATACAGCCTTAATCTGGTTGGTAGAAATATTTTCGACACGATCTATCTGACTAACGTGAGTCAATTTTCCAGCACAGCGGCTTCTACGGGGACCTATGGCGATGGCCGTTACTATGGTGCGCAATTCCGTGCGAACTTTTAAGCGATTTTGCAAGGTTGGCAACTCTTTTCCTTCCACCTTACAGTCTTAAATCAAAAAATTGACTATTTACTTTTAATACGGAGAACAAGATGTTATTAAAAACTTCACACGCGAAATTATTTTCAGTATTAGGTGCGTTAGCGTTTGCAGCAGTTGTACAGGCGGACGATCCCGTCACCCCGGCTATACCCGGTGTGTCGGCGGGAGGTGTTGTCATAGAGATTATCAAAGAAGGCTTTAAGGGTACGGAGGGGCCTATCGGTTATTCGGACGGAAGCTTGCTGTTTACAGAAACCAATGATAATCGGATTGTGCGTATCGCACCCGATGATACTGTTTCAAGCTTTTTGGAAAATTCCAACGGCGCTAACGGCCTGGCCTTGAATGCCAGTGGCGAGATCATCGCTGTTCAGACGCTTAAACCTCAGGTCGGCATTATCTATCCGGCTGATAAGCAGAAGACTTTTGCCGAAAATTTCGAGGGTATTGCTTTTCAGCGTCCTAACGACCTGGTTCTTGCTAAGAATGGCGGCATTTACTTTACTGACAGCGGTACTCGTCCGACTAAGGAAAATCCGAACCCACCACCTTCTCACCCAGGCGTGTTTTACATTACACCGACTGGTGAATTGAAACGCTTGGCTAACGATATTGAGCGGCCAAACGGCATTCAGTTGAGCAAAGATGAAAAAGTGCTGTATGTGGCCAACACCCTCGGCGAACACGTACTCGCTTATGACATCGCCGACGATGGATCAATCTCCAACAGAAGAAACTTCGCCAAGCTGGAAGGCTGGAAAAATGAAGACAATGTCTGGTCCAGCGGTGCCGACGGCTTGGCGATAGATGATAGCGACAGACTCTATGTCGCATCCAATGCCGGGGTTGAAGTGTTTAGTGCCAAGGGCGAAGCACTGGGCATTATTGTGCTGCCCAAGAAGCCGCAAAATATAGCGTTTGCCGGCACGGACAAGAAAACCCTTTATGCGGTAGGACGCGGCTCCGCTTACAAGATCCCCCTGATTGCACAAGGCTTTAAAGGGCGCGCGAAATAGCTTGGTTCACGTGCCCTCATTCCCACGCAGCGCATGGGAATGAGGGCATATTTTAGGAGTTTATTTTAATGACACGCAAAACAACTAAAGATTTCGATCCGAAGGTGCTGAAACTATTTGATAGCTATGTCCACGGTGATTTATCGCGCCGGAGATTTTTGGCTTCGTTCGCAAAATTCACACTGATCGGTTTGACTGCCGAGGGTTTGCTTGAGGCGCTCAGTCCGCGTTTTGCCG
>JAQTLI010000070.1 GCA_028714995.1 Methylobacter sp.
ACATGATGATCTTCCAGCGATGGATGATGATGATCTCAGACGCGGCAAAGCCACCTGCCATGTGGCTTTTGATGAAGCAACCGCCATTTTAACCGGCGATGCCCTGCAGGCTTTGGCTTTTGAAATTCTGGCCAATGATCCCAGCATTACGGCAACCGCTGAAGGCCGCCTGAAAATGATCACTGCGTTGACCAAAGCCAGCGGCTCTCAGGGCATGGTAGGCGGTCAGGCCATCGACCTGGAATCCGTCGGAACAAAATTGACCCTGCCTGAACTGGAAAACATGCATATCCATAAGACCGGTGCGTTGATTCGTGCCAGCGTCAATATGGCTACCCTGGCGAAAGCGGATATAGACCCGAATGTCGCCAAAAAACTGGATCACTACGCCAAATGCATAGGCTTATCGTTTCAGGTTAAAGATGACATTCTCGACGAAGAAAGCGATACCGCAACGCTGGGCAAAACCCAGGGCAAAGACAAGGACAACGACAAACCCACCTACCCTGCTCTTTTAGGTCTGGCCGGAGCTAAACAAAAGGCACAGGAACTGCACGAGCAAGCGCTTGACAGCCTGAGCATTTTTGGCAGCGAAGCCGATTTACTGCGTGATTTGTCGCTTTATATTATTCAGCGGGATCACTGATTACTGAGTGACTGTTCCGGTAATGCGCGCAAAACGCCGTTACCGGAATGGCACCAATCTAGATCGATAACAACCCATCAAAAGCTTGTTTTCCGTCAACTAACGGAGGCCTAATCGGATTATATTAGTTGGGCAATAGAAAAATAACCGGCGCGTATCATCCAGAGAATACCCAGCCATATTACTTCAACAGAAGATGATCTTTCGGTAATTGCCGTGATATCCATAACGCCAATTTATGTTTCATATTCACCCCGTTTTCCTGATCACCTGCCAAGGGTTGAATAAGTTTATCCTTGACCAACAAACGATAAATACATTCAACTTTATCCTTTGCCGAATCCGTCGATGCAAATTCCGCGTACCCACGATTTTTTGCGTAATTTTCAGCAACCTCTATGGCTTTTTTTAACAGCTGAGCTTCATTTTTTAACTTTGCCATTTTTATCCAATCTTTTCCGATATTAACAATCTACCATGATACAACGCACGGCATAAGTTAATCGAGGTTCCACGCATTTTTGAATGCCTGATAAAAGCCTAAATCCTGAACAGTCGCCCCTTGCCGTGTTACCAGCGCGGATGCAAATGACTGCGCTCTGTCCATGGTCAATTGCATTGACCAGCCATGTTGCAAACCAAGCAAAAGAACCGCTGCAAAAGCATCCCCTGCTCCCACGGTATCGACTATGGATAAATTCCTGACAGGCTCGACTTCGGCAAATTGTCCGGCGTTGTTAACCGCCATGGCTCCCTGACTCCCGCATGTAACAACCAGCACTTCAAGATTATGTTGCGCCCGAAACAAACGCATTTTTTCCTTGATAGCACCCTGCTGCGGCGCTAAATGCATTAACTCATGATGATTGAGTTTGACCCAATCTGCTTTGGACACATACTGGTTAACCGACTCGGTTTGCCACCAGGGATCTCTTAAATTAACATCGACAAAAACCTTGCCCAGATGATGCGCTTTTAAATCATAAAGTGCTTTTTGTGAAACATGATGCCGCAACGCCAAAGTTCCGTGATAAATGACGCTAACTTCATTGGCAAGTCTCAATTGATTCGCGGCAATAAAATCGTAGGCCTGGTTTGCTAAAATTTCATAGTCCGGTTCGCCGTTGTGAATATTAACTTTAACAGCGCCGGTAGGATAATCAGGATCCGTTTGCACGTTATCAATATTCATCCCCCAATTCAGCATGGCATGCCGGATGCTGTCGCCCATCGAATCACTGCCAACCCGGCTGATAAAGCACGGGTTCTGATCAAAAGCCTGAAGATGCCAGGCAACATTAAAAGGCGCGCCTCCCAACACCTGCTGGCCATCAGGAAATTGATCAAACAGTACTTCACCGAATATGCAGACCTGCTTCTCTGTCATATTAACTCCTTATCAACGGGGTAGAATTGGAAAAACATCACTATTCCATCAACTTAAAAAAATTTTTCGGCGCCCCGCAGATAGGACAATCCCAGCTGTCAGGAATATCTGCCCAAAGGGTTCCCGGCGCAATACCACTGTCCGGATCACCCTTTGCTTCATCATAGATGTGCTCGCATTCCAGACAGTGGTATTTTTTAAAATCGGACATTGTTATTTCCCATCAAAAACGATCTTAAGTCAGCTTGACCAGTCGGCCTTGCGCAGCGGACTGCAAGGCGGCAACAATGATTTGGCAGTTAGCCTTTGCATCGTTCAATGAAAGCAAAGGCGCTTTGTCGTTTAATACGCAATCACTGAAATGCTCGATTTCCAGCCTAAAATGATTGTCTGCCGGCAGACGTTCTTCACATTGCCGCCCGTCCTCCGTCCACCACGAAATTACCGGCACATCGCCGGGCAGTTGCCAGACGGTATGGCACAAAATGCCGCCCTTGGTGCCGGTGATTTCGTATTCGCATCGCCTCGCACGTTCAAAGCTGAAATCAAAATGCGCAAACTTCCCCGGGCCGAAATCTATGATGCCGCTGGTGGCAATGTCTGCGCCACTTTCGACATACTTGGACATAGCTGTCACCGCGATAGGAGCCTCTTCGAAAAACATCCGCGCTGAATGGATAGCGTAGCATCCGATATCCCACATGGCGCCGCCGCCATGTTCGATGCTTTCAGTCAGCCGGTACATCCGGGCGGGTCTCATCATGAAAGAATAACTGGCGCGCACCGACCGTATTTCACCTATCGTTCCCGAACGAATCAATTCCTGTACGCGTGCATGTTGCGGATGGAAGCGGTACATAAAGCCTTCCATGACGGTTACCTTATGTTGGCGTGCGGCATAATCAATGGCTTCAATATCCGCCACAGTCAGTGCCATCGGTTTTTCACACAATACATGCTTGCCATATTCAATGGCAAGCAGCGCCCATTCGGCATGTTCGCGATTGGCCAGAGGCAAGTACACGGCATCGATTTCATCATCCTCGAGCAAAGCGTTGAGGTTATCGTAAGTCCGTACATTCTGCTGCTGCGGCGCATACTGTGCCAATGTTTGGGCGGCGGCGCCGGGACGTCGGCTGGCAATGGCAACCAGTTCCGCGTTCGGCGCTTCGACTATCGCAGGCAGCAAGCGCTCGTTAACGCGCGCTGCGCCTAAAATACCCCAGCGTAGCTTCGGTCTGTTATTCATAAAATTCATCCTTTTCGTTTTGTGGGCTAAATATCCGGTTTTGTAGCTGTTGCAACCAACAATCCAAACCGGTTTCCTAGTTGCAAGGCCTTAGGAAAGAAATACGGTTTGGGGCGGGTTGCGAATGGTTGAAGTTAAAGCTAAATCTTAACCTCACTTGAGTTTTCTGGATATATTGGTTTTTTCAATATAAACGATAAACGGTTTTTAATTTTTTTATGATTTTGTCCTTAAAGTAAGTTTCATAGCAAAAGCCGTTAACAAAAAATCGTCATGAATTTAATATAAAAAATCCAAATTTAATCGGACATTGACAGGCTTCGATCGCTCCAGCCTGTAATAAATATCGCCGTTCGGCCAAAACCGGACGGTCAGTTCAATTCAAGAAATTTTTGCGTTAAACGGGCCGGAAGCATGGGTATTGAATGCTGTGCATTTCCGTATATAATGCATACAATTTCTGTTATCTCCCGTAAAACAGACTATATTTTGCTATGCTTTCAGCATCGGCTTTTCCAGTCAAATAAGTCAGTAGATATATTAAAAAACAATAGGATTGAAAATATTGCTGGTAATTTTTGACCCTCTTTTTTGGAAAACCGGCAAATTTTCCAGGCTGTTTGACAGCCTTGAGTTTTAATATACGAATATTTTCACAGCCTACTGGTCTGCGTGAGTTCATCCTATGATCCTGAAACAAAAATATGTTCAATAAATTTTTCTTACCCTCTGGAGGGTTACTACATATGATTACCCTGCGTTCGATTTGTTCATTCAGTGTGCTATTTTTTACGGTGTTGCCGCCATGTGCTGCAGCCACGCCAAACACGCATATTTCAGTGATTGTGTCCCTCGTCGACAACGTATCACAAGGCATCGCGCCTGTTCCTGCGAAAATTGGCAATGGCGATGATCCGCGCAACAACCTCTATTGGGGTGCGCTTTACGGCGTGAAAACCTTTTTGAGCAAGGCGGATGGTTGGCGTAACTTGGGGTGCGAAAAGGATATTAACGACACTATCCTGGAACGCTGCCAGTTTGCCTGGAAGGACAAGCTCACCGTTACCGCCGATGCTTATCGCGGCAGCCGGATTGACCAGGCAATGCTTGACTTTATGCAACAAGCAGCTACTCCGCCCGATGCGAAACAGCGTGAAATGGTGGTGTTCATCGGCCATGACGGCTTGATGGATGCACAAACCGGCCCATCATAGAACGCTTTCCAAAACATGCCAGGCACGATAAACAAGCGGTTGTCCTGGCCTGCATGAGCGACGAGTTTTTCGCAGGACATTTGCATGCTGCTGGTTCAAAGCCGGTGGTAACCACTTTTAGCTTCATGGCGCCAGAAGCCTATGTATTGGAAGCCGTTGCACGGGGTTTTGCAAACCAGGCGAGTGAAGCGGAATTGCGCAGTTCTGCCGGCGCCGCTTATGCCAAATACCAGCGCATCTCAGCCAAAGCGGGAAATTCAGTTTTTGGTGCAACAAAATTCGAACTAGACCTATAAGGATGTGCCGACGATAGGATGGGCCGAACACGAAGCCTATCCTATAAGTTCCGCAAGTTCTGCGCCGCTCAGCTTGGGCTTTAGGTGCGAGCAGATCGGGAAGTAAAGCAGAAATCTCGCTACGAATGATGCATCCATAACATGTCGTAGTCGATGCCAAGCTAGCCATGAATCAGCCGGTTGCGGGTGGCGATAACGAGCCACCACGGAATTTGTGGATTGGCTTGGCGATCAGCTCGGGGATTTGGGTTGCCGCTTCGCCGATCAATTCCAGATTACATACGGTGGCATCTCCACGTGGGCATGGAACATGCTTGTGCCTACTTTACCTGGCTAAACTAGCATCTAGATTTATTGCTAATCATCTGAAAAAATGAGGTATACAATTTTCAAGCCGGGCTATCCATGATCAACCATGCGACGTCATTCGAAAATATTCATCAGCTTTTCTCGATTAGCGATTAATATGGGGTTGATAATAACTCGTTTATAAAAGAATTTTACGGAATTGTCTTTTTCCAATCTTTTTGATGGAGATTAACTCTGATGAATATCGTGAGCATCCGTTTTTTGGTTTCTTTATTGCTGCTGTGGATTAGTGTTGCCGATGTTTACAGTGATAAAAGTCACCTAATGTCGTGCCGGTCCTTTTATGGCAGATTGAATGACTTGAAATTGCAGCAACCACCAAGGCGAGTACTGCTTGTACCTTTACTGAGCAAGGAACCGCATACTACTGAGAGCCCAAGGTGGTCTGAGCAACCCGCCCGCATTCTGGCAGCCTTTTATCGCAATCGGTTCAATGCGACCGTTACGCAACTGCATGATATCTGGAGCTGGACGGATTATTACCAGCAAGTCGAGCAAATAGTGCAGCAGTCGCCCCCTTTCGACCGGGTTATTTTAATCAGTCATGGTGGTTTCGACGGCCCTGTACTCACAAATGCCGTGTTTTGGCAAAACCTTCAAGTAACAGGAAACAAAGGCAAATTACTTCAGTTTTCCGAGTCTCAACCTGGACTTAAGCATGAGCTGTCCATTTCCTATGATACCGGAAAAAACCACATATTCAGCGATTACATGGCCACGCGCTGGCCTGAGCTGGCATCGAAGCAACCGACCGATATCTGGCATCAGCTTAAGGGGATGGAAAAACAGTTACAGCCGCTCGACAATGCTTGTTTCGAACATTACTGCTCGCCGGATAAACTGGCCACAAGCACGGAACAGCAGCGCGGAGACAGGCTCGATCTCTGTGAACTCATTTGCCGCGAATCGCTGTTCGAGCAAAAGACATCTGTTGAGATATCCACGGAACGGTTCTTTCATTTCACAAAATCCCTGAGTTCGCTTGTAACTGCAAACGGCCTGATTTTTTTCGGTGCCTGCAACCCCGGAAGTCCGGCTCCAGTAAAAATGGTGGAGCCGGAGCCGGATGAAACCGAGTTGTTAATCAACTCAACCCTTGCTGGCGGGCCGCACCAAAGCTACGTGCACCTAATTAGCGCAGTAACCGGCCGAATCACCGCCGGTCCGATAGGAGAAAGCAGCGCTGAAGATGTTGTAAATCGAGTTATCATGTTTGAGACAGGTCGTTCTCAACACAATTTATGCATCGTTGCTCCTGCGGCAAAGTGATCATTTAGTAGTAAGGTACGCTATGCCTACCTTTAAAGGTTGCAGATCTCAATAAAGAAAATGTGCCTAACCCAAATAGCATGCATAAAATGAACGAAACAGACAACCTGACCGAAAGGGCAATCGATTTGCAGGAACTGCTTGCCACACAGCAAACACTGTTGCTATCGACGGCTTCAGCAAGCTGCGTTCCTGATGTTAGCTACGCCCCCTTTGTACGGGACCAGGCGGGATGTTTCTATATCTTTGTCAGCGAGCTTGCTACTCATACAGCCAACTTATTAAATAATCCGCAGGCCTCGGTCATGTTTATTCGCCAGGAATCCGAGGCTCGCAATCTTTTTGCGCGCGAACGTGCGGTATTCAACTGCACTGTCAAAGAGCTGAAGCCTGATGAGACAACTTACACCACACAGTTACTCGCGTTGCAGGATAAATTTGGCGAAGTTGTCAGTTTATTACGGTCGTTAACCGATTTTCATTTATTTGCATTATGCCCGGAAAGCGGCCGATATGTTGCGGGTTTTGGTCAGGCCTACACAATTAATGTCAAGGATGGTACATTGCTCCCATTTACTAGAAAGCAAGATTGACCTGCACTGCTTTCTATCTTATTGTTTTTAAAATAGCCGCCATCTTACTTGCCTGAAAAATGGATGCTGGTTTACAGGGATGACAGAAATCTGAGTAGTAGGTGAATTGACCCTCTGATTCCCTTCATACTGGACCCCGTATTCTCAAGCTGACTTCCAATGCCATGCCGTTAACATCTTTTCATCCTATCGTCGCCCAGTGGTTCAATACACATTTCGACGCTCCCTCGGACGTTCAACGCCAAGCCTGGCCGGCAATTCGTGCGGGAGAATCCACGCTGATCGCCGCTCCTACCGGCTCGGGTAAAACCCTGGCGGCATTTCTTGCGGCCATCGACCAGTTGGTGCAGCAGGGGCTGGAATCGCCGTTGCCTGATGAAACCCGGATTCTCTATGTCTCGCCGCTCAAGGCGCTATCCAACGACATTCACAAAAACCTGGAACTGCCGCTGAACGGCATTCGCCTTGCATTGCTGGAAAACGGCCTGCCCGATGTCGCTATCCGGGCTCAAACCCGCACCGGCGATACCTCGCCGGCAGAACGTGCGGCAATGAAGCGCCATCCGCCGCATATTCTGGTCACCACCCCGGAATCCCTTTATATATTACTTACCTCGGATTCAGGACGCGAGATGTTGAGTTCGGTGCACAGCGTTATCGTCGATGAGATTCATGCACTGGCAGGCAACAAGCGCGGCGCGCATCTTTCGCTCTCTCTGGAACGTCTGGCGCAACTGACGGCAATACCGCCGGTGCGCATCGGTTTATCCGCCACGCAAAAACCGGTCGAACTGATGGCGCACTTCCTTACCGGAATCCAGGCAACGCATTGCACGATTATCGATACCGGTCACAAACGACAGCGTGATCTGCAGATAGAAGTCACCGGCTCGCCGCTGGAAGCGGTCATGGCGGCAGAGGTCTGGGGCGAAATCTACAATCGTCTTGAACAGCTGATCGAGCAGCACCGCACGACACTGATTTTTGTGAACACCCGCCGTCTGGCCGAACGCGTGGCTGCGGCGCTGGCCGAACGCTTGGGCGAAGAATTTATCACTTCCCATCATGGCAGTCTGGCCAAGGAACACCGGCTATCGGCGGAACAGCGTTTAAAACAGGGCACGCTCAAAGCCCTGGTGGCGACGGCTTCATTGGAGCTCGGTATCGATATCGGCGAAGTGGACCTGGTTTGCCAGCTGGCCTCGCCGCATTCGATATCAACCTTTCTGCAACGGGTCGGGCGCTCCGGTCACCAACTTGGCGCTACGCCAAAAGGACGCCTGTTTCCGCTGTCGCGCGATGATCTGGTGGAATGTACGGCCATGATGGCTGCGATTCAACGGGATAAACTGGACCACATCTCGATTCCTGATCATCCGCTGGACGTACTGGCTCAGCAGATCGTAGCCGAAATTGCCAGCCGCGAGTGGCACGAAAACGACCTTTATCAGGCCTTTTCTGCTGCCTGGCCTTACCGGGAACTGACGCACGAGCAGTTTATAGACGTCGTCAAAATGCTCAGCGACGGCTTTCATACGCGGCGCGGCCGGCGCGGTGCCTATCTGCACCGGGATGCCGTTCACGGCATGCTTCGTCCACGCAAAGGCGCACGGCTGACAGCGCTCCTTAACGGCGGGGCCATTCCCGACCAATTCGATTACGATGTCATCCTGCAGCCGGAAGGCATTTTTGTCGGCACCTTGAATGAAGACTTCGCTTTTGAAAGCCTGCCGGGCGATATATTCCAGCTGGGCAACAGCTCATACCGGATGCTCAAGATCGAACAGGGCCGGGTGTTTGTTGAAGATGCTCACGGACAGCCGCCCAACATTCCGTTCTGGATGGGTGAAGCGCCCGGTCGTAGCGATGAACTGTCGCTTGCCGTATCGGATCTACGCGCGGCCGTGGATGCCAAGCTCGAACAGGGAGAAGACGAGGCTTATCATTACCTCAAAGAGGACTTGCAGCTTCCCCATGCCGCAGCGGAACAACTGGCGCAATATCTGGCCGCGGCCAAGGCGGCTCTGACGGTCTTGCCTACGCAACAGAAAATCGTGTTCGAACGCTTCTTCGATGAAACCGGTGACATGCATTTCGTCATCCACTCGGCTTACGGCTCCCGGATTAACCGGGCCTGGGGCCTCGCACTGCGAAAACGCTTCTGCCGCCGCTTCAACTTCGAACTACAGGCCGCCGCCAGCGAAGACACCATTGTGTTGTCGCTAGGTCCGACCCACAGTTTTCCGCTGGATGAACCCGCACAGTACCTCAAGGCGGCTACGGTCAAAGACATCCTGATTCAGGCGCTGTTAGCCGCCCCGATGTTTCCGTCGCGCTGGCGCTGGGTTGCCAACACCGCGCTGGCCGTGCCGCGCAACCGCGCCGGCAAGAAAGTCCCGGCCTATTTTCAACGCAACGATGCCGAAGACCTTATCGCCCTAGTCTTTCCGGATCAGCTCGCCTGCCAGGAAAACATCGCCGGAAACCGGGAGATTCCCGATCACCCGCTGGTCAATCAGACCTTATCCGACTGTTTGCACGAGTTGATGGACATCGACGGCCTGGAACGATTGTTAATCGGCATCGAACGGGGAACGATCACCGTCATCGCCAGGGATTTGGCCAGCCCTTCCCCGCTGGCCCTGGAAATACTGAACGCCCGGCCCTATGCCTTTTTAGACGATGCCCCGGCCGAGGAACGCAGAACTCTGGCGGTACAACAACGGCGTTTCATGGACCCGCAAAGCGCCGCCGACATCGGCCGCCTGAACCCCGAGGCCATCGAACGGGTGCGCATAGAAGCCTGGCCAGAAGCCCATACC
>JAQTLI010000071.1 GCA_028714995.1 Methylobacter sp.
GTGTTTAGCGCGGGAGTTGACCTCACACAGTTTTCCTGAAATAGGGGATGCATTTGGAGGGCGCGATCACACAACCGTTATGAACGCTTGCAAAAGAATTAATGAGCTTAAAGAAGCTGATAATAAAATAGCTGAAGATTATTCCAATCTGTTGAGAACCCTGTCACATTAACAGGGAGAAACCTGTGTATAAATTGGATTTTTATTAACATCCCTTATTTGACTACAAGCTATACACCTTACTTTACAACCTTAACCACATTATTTACAACAATCTAGCTCATTGATTATTAAAGATAAAAATAAGTTATCAACAACTTTCCTTTAAGCTAGTAGTAATAATAGAAAAATATTCTTTTATGAAATTTATTATTAATAGAGAAGAAATCTTAGTTCCTTTGCAGCAAATAGTCAGCGTTATTGAAAAAAGGCAAACTATGCCTATCCTTTCTAATGTGTTAATGGTTATAGAGGACGGCCAGCTAATTTTAACGGGTACCGATCTGGAGATTCAGATCATTGCTAAAATTAATATTGCAACTGCATCCCCAGGGGCGATTACAGTACCGGCCAGAAAATTTCTAGATATTTGCAGGCTTCTACCTAGCGGAGCTGAAATCAAATTTGAAGTGCAGGATGACAAAGTAAAAATCTTATCCAGTCGGAGTCGTTTCTCATTGAGCTGTTTACCGGCAAGCAATTATCCTGAATTTGCTGAATCTGACTTAGAAAACCATTTTTTTATTAATGCGGGGAAATTTAAAAAAGCCTTGGATAAGACCATGTTCTGCATGGCCAATCAGGATGTACGTTATTACCTGAACGGCTTGTTGTTTAATATATCCAATAGCAAATTAAAACTAGTTGCATCAGATGGACATCGTTTGTCTATTTATGAGGATAATTTAGATCAGGCTACAGGTATTGAAGCCAGAATTATTGTTCCCAGAAAAGGTGTTCTGGAACTTTGCAGATTGCTTGATGATGCTGAGGCTGAATTGAAAATTGAGTTCTCCAACAACAATATAAAAGTTTTTATAAAAAATCTGGTTTTTTCAGCAAAACTGGTCGATTCAAAATATCCTGATTTTGGAAAAGTTTTTCAACAGGAATTTTTCAATCAAATTCATATTCAAAAGCAAATATTAAAAGATGCCTTAACCCGGGTTGCTATTTTATCAAATGAAAAATTCAAGGGCGTAACCTTCGATATTGCTCCTGACAGCTTAACAATCAGCACTCATAACCCAGAGCATGATGAAGCTGAGGAAGAAATATTTATTGAATATGCTGGCGAACCTTTAACTATTGCTTTTAATGCCCAGTATTTATTGGATGCGGTTTCAAATCTGGATTCAGAACTTGCTGTTTTAACTATTGCAAGTAACGCAAGTAGTTGTTTTATAGATGAGCCAAGTGATTGTGCGTATAAGTTTATTGTTATGCCCATGAGACTCTAAGCTTCAGGAATGAGCTTACTGAAACTGGATATTTATTCCGTTAGGAATATCCTGAAAGAATCTATCATTCCTTCTCCCGCAATTAATTTTATTGTTGGAGCAAACGCAAGCGGCAAAAGCTCAATTATTGAAGCTATTTTTATTTTAGGACGCGCTAAATCTTTTCGTTCTGCAACCATTAAGTCGGTTATTAATTTTGCTGAGGATCATTTAATTGTTTCCGCACAAACCCTGCAAATAAATGGCACTAACCTCCAGTTAGGTATTCAGTTGGATGGCAAGAATTTTGAAATTCGTATTAATCAGCAATCGAAGCAAAAAAGATCGGATTTAGCTTATGCGTTGCCATTGCAACTGATTCATCCTAAAAGTTACGAGTTGCTTGATGCAGGGCCTCAAATACGAAGAGAGTTTTTGGATTGGGGGGTTTTTAATGATGAAGAAAACTTTTTACCCGCGTGGCGTAAGTTTAAAAAAGCATTATCGCAACGGAACTCATTGTTAAAAACAAAGCGGACTGGTCAAATTAATGTTTGGGATAAAGAACTTGTTTATTACGGTACAATAGTCGACAGTCATCGCCAGCAATATTTGAAAAAACTTAAACCTGTTTTTATTGAAATTATTGGTCAATTTCTTGCTATTGATGGAATTGATTTGAAACTAGTATCAGGCTGGGATACAGCAAAACAATTCAGCCAGGTTTTAGTCGAGGATCTGGATAAGGATCTACGTTATGGGTTTACTCATAGTGGGCCGCATCGCGGGGATTTTCAATTGTTGGTTAATAATCGATTAGCCAGGGATTTTGTCTCCAGGGGACAATTAAAATTATTGGTAATGAGTTTAAAGTTGGCTCAAGTTCAGTTGCTTGCTAATGAACAAAGTAATATTGGTTGCATCCTGATTGATGATTTTGCAGCCGAGCTTGACATTATTAATCGGGCAAAGCTGCTTAGCTATTTAGGAGAAATGAAGTGTCAGGTATTTATAACTGGCACAGAAATAGAAGATTTTGGTGATTTAAGTAACACCAAGAGTTATAAAATGTTCCACGTGGAACATGGAAATATAAAACAAGTTTAATGTTCCACGTGGAACATTCGCAACAACCAGGAAAGCAAATAATCATGAGTAAATCTAGTGATCCAATTGTCGAAGTTTCAAGTCAAAACAACCCCGCTTTAACAGGCGATGGGAGTGGATACGATAGTACTAATATTCAGGTATTAAAAGGGCTGGATGCGGTAAGAAAACGGCCTGGCATGTATATTGGTGATACAGATGATGGTTCTGGTTTGCATCACATGGTTTTTGAGGTTGTGGATAACTCGATTGATGAGGCTTTGGCGGGCTACTGTAAGGAAGTCAGGGTTATTATTCATAGCAATGGATCTGTCTCGGTTTCTGATGATGGTCGCGGTATCCCTGTGGATATCCATGAAGAGGAAGGCGTGTCTGCGGCGGAAGTTATTATGACCGTGCTACATGCCGGTGGTAAGTTTGATGATAATGCTTACAAAGTTTCTGGCGGTCTGCATGGCGTGGGGGTGTCAGTTGTCAATGCCTTATCCGAGGAGTTGAATCTTGAAGTCCGCAAGAATGGTCAGCTTTATAAACAAAAATATCTTATGGGTAATCCGGTCGCTCCACTGGCAGCGGTAGGACCCGCCGAGGGTACGGGCACGCTAATAAATTTCAAACCCAGCTCGGAAACATTTACCGATGTTGAGTTTCACTACGATATTTTGGCAAAAAGGCTGAGGGAATTATCCTTTCTGAATTCCGGTGTACGCATCAGTCTGGAAGACGAGCGCACCGATAGACAGGATGTATTTGAATTCGAAGGAGGTATAGGCGCTTTTGTTGAACACCTTAACAAAAACAAAACGCCGCTATTCCCGGAAGTATTTCATTTTATAGCGGAGAAGGAAGGCGTTATTGTCGAAGTGGCTATGCAGTGGAATGATTCCTATCAGGAGAATGTCTTTTGCTATACCAACAATATTCCCCAGCGTGATGGTGGCAGTCATTTGGCCGGTTTCAGGGGTGCTTTGACCCGAACCATCAATCAGTATATTGAGTCCAGCGGTTTGGCCAAAAAGGAAAAAGTTCAGACTACCGGCGATGATGCACGGGAAGGTTTGACGGCAGTGCTGTCGGTTAAAGTGCCTGATCCTAAGTTTTCATCTCAAACCAAAGATAAACTGGTTTCTTCGGAAGTTAAACCGCTGGTAGAATCGACCATGAACGAGAAACTTCAGGAATTTTTGCTGGAAAAACCGCAAATAGCCAAAGCCATCGTCAGCAAGATTGTCGATGCCGCCCGTGCCAGGGAAGCAGCCCGTAAAGCGCGTGAAATGACGCGCCGCAAAACCACGCTGGATATTGCCGGATTGCCGGGAAAACTGGCGGATTGCCAGGAAAAGGATCCAGCGCTGTCCGAACTGTTCCTGGTGGAAGGGGATTCTGCGGGCGGATCGGCAAAGCAGGGTAGAGACCGTCGAACACAAGCCATACTTCCGTTAAAAGGAAAAATCCTTAACGTAGAGAAAGCCCGTTTTGACAAAATGATTTCATCGGAAGAAGTCGGAACATTAATTACGGCGTTAGGCTGCGGCATCGGCAAAGATGAGTACAATCTGGCCAAGCTGCGTTACCATCGCATTATCATCATGACCGATGCGGATGTCGATGGATCACACATCAGAACCTTGTTGCTGACGTTTTTTTACCGGCAACTGCCAGAGATCGTCGAAAAAGGCTATATCTATATCGCCCAACCGCCTTTGTACAAGGTTAAAAAAGGCAAGCAAGAACATTACGTTAAAGATGATGCCCAGTTGAATGAATATCTGATTCAGCTCGCATTGGATAAAGCCCAGCTTTTTACCGATGTATCTGCGCCGCCTATCCAAGGGCAGGGCCTGGAAAAACTGGCCAAATTGTTTACCGATGTGGACGGTATCAATAACCGCTTGTCCAGACGTTATGATGAAGTTTTTCTGGAGCAGTTTGCCTATATGGACGTGATCAGTGACGAAATTAAGCAGGATCAACAAAAACTTGCCGCCTGGTTTGCCACGATGGAACAGAAACTGACTGATTGTGACAGTAAGGCGATATACACAATTGAGCTGGACTACAAATCAAGTAATGATTTTTCTGTCGTGGTTAATAAGCGACTGCACGCAATAACCAAAACCTTTGTATTGCCGTCGACATTTTTCAATGGCAAGGATTATCAGAAAATTGCGCAATATGCAGAAGATACTGCAGGCATGTTTAATGAAGGCTCATTTATGCAAATGGGTGAACGACAAGAGCCGGTCAGCAACTTTAAACAAGCCTTTGAATGGATGATGAAAGAAATCAAGAAAGGCCAGCATATCCAACGTTACAAAGGCTTGGGGGAAATGAACCCGGAGCAGCTGTGGGAAACTACGCTGGATTCAAATAACCGCAGATTGCTACAAGTCAGAATCGAAGACGTAATTGCCGCCGATGATATTTTCACTACATTGATGGGCGATGTGGTTGAGCCACGGCGAGACTTTATCGTCAAGAATGCCTTGGATGTAACCAACCTGGACATTTAATCATGCTGACCTATCCGCAAATTGACCCTGTCGCTATTGCTCTGGGCCCGGTAAAAATCCATTGGTATGGGCTGATGTATTTGATCGGTTTTGCCGCAGTCTGGTTTTTAGGACAAAAACGGGCAGAACAACCGTGGTCGCCGATCAAGCCGGAAGCGATTGAGGATCTAGTCACTTATGGCGCTTTAGGTGTAATTCTGGGCGGCAGAATCGGCTACATCCTATTTTATAATTTCAGTGAATTCCTAAGCAATCCGCTCATCCTGTTCAAAATATGGCAAGGTGGCATGTCCTTTCATGGCGGCATGTTGGGTGTTTTTGTCGCCATGTGGCTGTTCGCCAAAAAACGGCAATGCACTATGATGCAACTAACCGACATTATCGCGCCGCTGGCGCCTATAGGTTTAGGTGCCGGTCGCATCGGTAATTTTATCAATTCCGAATTATGGGGCAGACCCACCGACGTGCCCTGGGCCATGATCTTTCCAAACGGCGGCCCGTTAGCCCGTCATCCTTCGCAATTGTATGAAGCTTTTTTAGAAGGCGTTGTCTTATTTGTCATCCTTTGGATATATTCCAGCAAACCAAGACCAGTTATGGCTACGACCGGTATGGCGCTGTTTTTTTACGGATGCTTCAGGTTTTTTGTCGAGTTTTTCAGGATGCCGGATGTGCAATTAGGTTATATAGCCTTGGACTGGGTGACTATGGGACAGATACTGTCTACACCGATGATCTTGGTCGGTGCCGGCTTGTTTTATTTTGCGCATAAAAAAACCATCCCAAATAAATAAATTGATATAGATCCATTAAGATAATGGAGCTCTTTATGTATTACGAGGTTATTGAAGCACGAGTTATTGATGAATTAGTCTTTGAAGTTCGTTTTGCAGGCCGCAACTTTGCGGCTAATCTCGATCAGGTTGTGGAATCGCTGGCGGAACTGCTTACACCGGATAGCGCCGCGATGTTGATCGGATTGGCCGAATACGATGCCATTGAGCGCGTGGAAAATTCTCTGGAACAGATTGACGATTCGAATGGTGGGGTCGGCGGTATCGTGCAAGAGCTTGGCGGAACGTTTGTTCCGTTTAGAGACAACATCGCCTTTCGGAATTTGCAGTTTCAATGCAGTAACATACCATAATGCGCTCGGCGAGGAAGGTCTGCGGCGTTATCGGGAGCTGGCCGAAATCGAGTAGGCCAAGATCAAGCCACGGCAAAGCAATAACGCTTACGACTCGCATCGCTCTCATATCACCAGTATCATGGAGTCGCTGGCCAAGGCGAGCGGCGATGTGGAGGAGCTGGTGGCGATTAAGTCGCGAGATCTGTCGATGCCTTACCACTATCTGGCAATCGCCGAAATATGGACTAAGGCCGGGCAGAAAGACAAGGCGCTGGAATGAGCTGAACGCGGGCTGCAAACTTTCCCCAAAGCGACGGATAACCGGCTGCGGGATTTTTTAGTGGCGGCTTATCTGCAACGCAAGCGCAACGATGAAGCCTTACAATTGACCTGGGTGCAGTTCGAGGAACGGGCGTCGCTGGAGCAATACAAAAAACCGCATACTATTGCCAAGCAACTCGGCGTTTGGCCGAACAGCACGAGCGTGCCCTGGCGCGGGCTGCCGAAGTCATTGCCGCTGAAGCTGCGGTTACAAACCGCTGGAGGCCGAAGCCTTCAATACCCAATTATTCTTTGCGGGTTGAAATCGCTTTATGGGAGGATGATCTTGATGCCGCTTGGGTGGCGGCACATGCCGGTATCTGCAATCAGGGTTTGCTGGTAACGTTGGCCGGTAGATTGGAGTCCGTGCGCGCGGACGATGCTCTAGTCATTTATAAGCAAGTGATTCCGCCCATTGTCGAACAAACCAACAATACGGCTTATGCCGATGCCGCCAAGCTAATTTGTAAGATTGGTGGGATAATGATTGCTCAGAAACGTAATCGTGAGTTCGGCGATTACTTGGCCGAGTTGCGCGTCCGCTTCAAACCTAAGCGGAACTTCATCAAGCTTCTGGATGGAGTCGGTAGGCATACGTAAAAATCCAAGAAGTAATCAAATGAGCTGACATAAGGGAATACCAATATAGTTATATTAAAATTGAAAAATATTGTAATTTTTTGTTAAAAAAACAATTAGTCATGAAAAAACCGCATGAAGCCATATTTAGAATTACTCGATAAAATTATCACCGAAGGCAGTCCGAAAGGCGACAGGACCGGCAGCGGGACGCTGTCCATTTTCGGGCATCAGATGCGGTTTCCACTGGCGGAAGGCTTTCCCCTAGTCACAACCAAGAAAATACATTTAAAATCAATAACATATGAATTACTTTGGTTTTTAAAGGGCGAGACCAATTTGGCATATTTGCATGAGCATAACGTCAGTATATGGGATGAATGGGCGGATGAAAACGGTGAGCTAGGCCCCGTGTATGGACATCAATGGCGCTCATGGCCGACACCTGATGGTCGACATATCGACCAGATTCAGCAGGTCATCGAACAGCTGAAAAAAACACCCAATAGTCGCCGTATTATTGTTTCCGCCTGGAACGTGGCGGATTTGCCGGATGAAACCATCAGCCCTCAACAAAACGTGGCGCAGGGAAAAATGGCTCTGGCTCCCTGTCATGCGTTTTTCCAGTTCTATGCGGCCGATGGTAAACTGTCTTGTCAGCTCTATCAGCGCAGCTGCGACACGTTTCTGGGATTGCCGTTCAATATAGCCAGTTATGCATTATTGACGCACATGGTCGCTCAGCAGAGCGATTTGGAAGTCGGTGATTTTATCTGGACGGGCGGCGATGTGCACCTATACCTGAACCATCAGGAACAGGCTAAACTGCAATTAACCCGCAATCCTTATGCGCTGCCGACTTTAAAAATAAACCGCAGGCCGGAATCGATATTTGATTATCGGTATGAAGATTTTGAAATCGTAGATTATCAGGCGCACGCACACATCAAGGCGCCGATTTCTGTTTAAGAGATAAGGTGGGCAGGTCTCACTTACAAAATGTTGGAATGTAAACCTGACCCCCGTCTTTTTCTACAGGTAGCATAAAATCTAGATCTGCCCCGCGTCTGCTTTTTTATCGCGCTTTACGGTCTTATATCCGAAAATAACGCCCGTTACTGCCCCAGTTAATATTAGGGCATCTTGTATTCCTAGCGATACAAAGTAAATCCACCCCTTTTCTGAGACTTAGCCTTCTAGGTTGGGTAACAGTTTTTCGTTGCCCGAAATTCCGGTATACGGTGATAGAATAGTGGCGGGTAAATTGATAGCTGTTTCTATATTTAAACATCAAAATGTCGGACATAAATGTTGGAATGTTATAGAACTACCCCGTCTTTTCATATGATTTCGCGTAGCAAACCGCCAATCAACACACAATATCCAATACAATCGGACATAAAAAAATCTTCGCTTGGAAAACATTCAAACAGGGATCAAGTTCAAGACTCTTTTCATGGCGGATTGCTGTCGCGAATCCGCCTTACAGCTTTTCAGTCCTAGCGCGACTTCCCGCTCCCGTAAGGCCGTAACTTGGTAAGGCGGTTTCGCGCAGCAAACCGCCATTTCAAGCAGGCCAGGTAAAATTGCGGAACATTACGGTTTCAAGGCTCCGCTAGTTGGTGGATTGCCAAGGCAAATCCACCCTACGATTCATCCGCCATACGGTAACTACAACCCTGAATTTGGACAATCCAAATCACCGCCGAAATAACTATCAACGACTTTCCCATTTCTTGTAAAAACCACCATCCATGAGTAATCACCCCGTCTTCCAGGAATCAGAGGATTTATAAGACCACCTACACGCTTGAAGGTCGAGGACGGTTCAATTTCAGGTAACTCATCAATCGAAATGGAAATCAAAAGATGCTTATAGTCATCCTGTATTTCATAAGAGACTGATTCCTTCTTGAAACATGTTTCCGCTTCAAGAAGATGAAGAATTTGACTTACCATTGCCTCTGTGATGACTGAATTAACCATTTACATGCACCCCATTGCCTTTGCCTCAGCAATCTTTCTAGCCAATCCAACCCGCAGCCCATCTATTTGCGTTATGTGACCAAGGTAAGTACCTTTACCAGCAAGGTCACCACCTGGATTTACTGAGTAAGCTCGGTTATAGAGATCGTATGGATCCTTGGCCAATTGCCCTTCTTTGGAGGCAAGTTTTGCCTGTATATCCCGAATTTGCCGCCTAATTTCTTCACATGGATCATCGGTTTTGCACATATCAGAAATCTTCTGACCGGCATCCTTCACAGCGCTAGCCGCCGAGGATACTGCATTACTCACGGCTGCACTACAACTGGGGCTCATGGCGCATCCCACGACTAGAACTCCACCCCCTATGACAATGCCATCTGCGATAACAATTTCACCGGTAGGATCAACAAAATTAACTGGATTATTCCCAACATACCCATAAGTATTAATCCCACCCTGCAACCCAATCGGATCACTCTCAATATACCGCCCCGTCTTCGGATCATAATCTCTGAAGTAGTTATAAAACAACCCCGTTTCCTTGTCGTAATACTGTCCCGGAAACCTTAGGTTAAAAACAAAATCTCCCAAACCGGAGGGATTTTGATTCGGCAAACTGTTGCCGAAGGCTTCGTACTCCCAGCTCCATCC
>JAQTLI010000072.1 GCA_028714995.1 Methylobacter sp.
AGTTCGAACTTGCCCTGATGGAGGTTAACGTTAAATTTATTATCAACATAGTGAGCCTTGTAATCGGCCTCGAACAGTTCATAGCCCTGTAAATCCAGTTGAACAAAATCTTGCAAGGCCAGCGCACGGATTCTCGGCAGTTGCACTTTCTCCAGTTTAAGATGCCCGGATGAAGACAGCGGATTAAGGCCGATCTCGCCTTGCCAATCCAGTTTACCGCCTGAAATCAATTCCAGGGTCAAACTGAAGTTGGATTGCTTATCCGCCTGAGTCGTGAAGTTTTCAATAGTGAGATTTATCGGATAAACAGTCTCTTTTTCGGGATGCTTAAAATGCGCATCTTCCCAGTCCAGTTTTCCTTCGGTTATCGACAATTTGGCGATGTTTACCGGGAAAATTTTACCGTCATTTTCTTTAACATTACCTTTATCCTTGAGCAAATTCTGGAAATTGAATACTCCGTCTTTTTGTTTAGTGATACGGGCAAAGGGCTTCTGCAGTGACAAATCATCAATAACAAATGCGGCTTGTTTTATTGATTTAAGCCCACCAATATTGATATAAAGATTATCAAACATGACAAATGGCTGACCGCTCTGCTCTTGAATCTCAAATCCATGAAGGCTTGCAGACAGGGAAAATGGATCAAACTGAATCCTTGAAATTGACGTTTTTCTGCCTGTTTGCTGTTGAATCACTTCAGGCAGCCTCGACTTTAATAAAGCCGGCAGTATATAAAAGCCCGCCACGGCATAAATCCCCAAAAGACCACCCACTATAGAAAAAACTATTTTAGTTTTAAAAGAGATATGTGGGATTTTCATAAAACCTTGGATTCCAATTAGCTTTAAATTATCACCATTCTAAAACAAAAAGGCGACCCTCATATTATTGAGTAGTCGCCTTTTTTAATCTAAACCTCCTGCACAAAATTTATAAATTCTGGTAACCCGTTTCTTCGTGCAAGACGATATCAAGCCCCTGCATCTCCTCATCGGAAGTTACGCGAATACCGATCAATTTATCTATTAGCTTCAAGATCAGATAACTGAATAACCCACTCCACGCCGCAGTAACAACAATCGCTAAAGCCTGAACACTGACCTGATCCATAATTGAAACGCCTTCAGCCAAGCCAAGTCCGCCCAGATTGCTAGCTGCAAAAACGCCGGTTAATAATGACCCGATAACGCCACCTACCCCATGAACAGAAAACACGTCCAACGAGTCATCAATTTTCAGGGTACGCTTTATATATTGGGTTGCATAAAAACACACTACGCCCGCCGTAATGCCAATCACCAGAGCCCCCATAGGTCCGACAAAGCCGGAAGCCGGTGTAATAGTGCCCAAACCTGCGACCATGCCGGTAACAATACCCAACACACTGGGCTTGCTAAAACGCTTCCATTCTATAAACATCCAGGTTAAAGCCCCCGATGCTGCACCAATATGGGTCACCAGCATTGCCATTCCTGCGCGCCCGTCTGATGTTAGAGCACTACCGGCATTGAAACCAAACCAGCCCACCCACAACATGCCGGCGCCGGTAACCACCATAGTCATGTTATGTGGCGGCATGGCCGTGTTTGGGAAACCTCTTCTTTTGCCTAACACCAACGCCGCAACTAATGCTGCAACACCGGCATTAACATGAATGACTATGCCCCCAGCAAAATCCATCGCACCCAAATCAGCCAGCCAGCCGCCGCCCCACATCCAGTGACATACCGGCAGATAAACCATGATCAACCATAAGCCGCTAAACCACAGCATCGCCGAGAATTTCATCCGCTCGGCAAAACCGCCGACGATCAGTGCCGGAGTAATAATGGCAAAGGTCATCTGAAACATGAAAAAAACTGTTTCGGGAATATCGCCCTTCAATGACGCTACGCCTATGTCGGGCAGGAACACTTTAGAAGCGCCGCCTATGAGCTTTTGCATGTCTCCGCCATCAGCGAAAATAAAACTATAGACTCCGGCAAGCCAAAGAATTGAAACCAGACAGGTAATCGCAAAACACTGCATTAACACAGACAGTACGTTCTTGCTTCTAACCAATCCGGCATAAAACAATGACAAACCCGGAATTGTCATAAACAAAACCAAAGCGGTTGATGTTAAAACCCAGGCCGTATTGGCTTGATTTAATTGATCCGCAAAAGCCGCTTCAGGAAGTAGCAGCAAGCCTAAAAGTATCTTAAACAACATTTCTCCCAATGCCTTTAAATGGCATCCTCTCCAGTTTCACCCGTCCTAATTCGAATAACCTGCTCCAAATTAGACACAAATATTTTTCCATCACCAATCTTGCCGGTATTGGCCGCTTTGACTATGGTCTCAACCGCCTTATCGACAACATCATCGGCGACGGCAATTTCCAGTTTAACTTTAGGCAGAAAGTCGACCACGTACTCAGCTCCCCTATACAACTCGGTGTGACCTTTCTGACGACCAAAACCTTTAACTTCCGTTGCGGTAACGCCTGCAACCCCAATTTCAGATAACGCTTCTCTCACATCATCCATTTTGAATGGTTTAATGATTGCTGTTATTAATTTCATGTTTTCTCTCAGTTATATAGCAAAAGTGTTGACAACATAAGCGGCAATCATAGTGAATTACCTATCAACATACAATTATTAGGCGGGTATGGATCTATATCTGACAGAAATCAAGCGAACCCTAAGGCCTGCAATTTAAAATTGAACTGATTATTGTTGGGCCGGTTTTTCATAGCTGAAGTTACTCGTAAATTAAGCAATCAAGGCGCGCAGCCTATCTAAAAAAGCAGTAGCAAGTACAATGCCAATTGTATTTAAGGCGGATAATCAAGACCTTAATACAACATAGCAGCAATCGGTTGCACATTTTTAGGGCAATATAATCATTTTTTGCACCAAAAATGTGCTTCTGTAGTTTTGGTCCTTTCTTATTCTGCGGATTTATCCATCCTTATTTTTTTTAGTGGCTAATCCAAAAAAAAATGATATGTTATAAAAAGGCATAGAATATTAATTTATAAACCATTCGAGGAGGCAACATAAATGTCTGCAGCAAAAGTACTTAAAATGATCAAAGAAAACGACGTAAAATTCGTCGATTTTCGTTTTTGTGATACCCGCGGCAAAGAGCAGCATGTCACATTCCCTGCTCACTCTATTGATGAAGATACCTTCGAAGAAGGCAACATGTTTGACGGCTCTTCAGTAGCTGGCTGGAAACACATCAATGAATCAGACATGATATTGATGCCTGACCCATCTTCAGCGGTTATGGATCCCTTCTTTGATGACAACACCTTAATCTTGCGTTGTGACATCATTGAACCTAAAAACATGCAAGGCTACGAACGCGATCCGCGCTCTATCGCCAAACGCGCAGAAAAATATCTACAATCAACCGGCATAGCAGACACTGCATTCTTTGGCCCTGAAAATGAATTCTTCATCTTTGATGATATTCGTTGGGGTACTGATATGAGCGGTTCATTCTACAAAGTCGATTCAGAAGAAGCCGGCTGGAACTCAGAAAAAGTCTATCCAGATGGCAACACAGGTCACCGTCCAGGCGTTAAAGGCGGTTATTTTCCAGTTCCACCTGTTGATTCTTTTCAAGACATTCGCTCTGCAATGTGCTTGACACTGGAAGAAATGGGCATGGTTACTGAAGTTCACCATCACGAAGTTGCAACAGCCGGCCAATGCGAAATCGGCGTAAAATTCAATACGCTGGTTAAAAAAGCGGATGAAGTATTAGAACTGAAATATGTCGTTGCCAACATTGCACATGCTTATGGCAAAACAGCAACTTTCATGCCTAAACCTCTGGTAGGCGACAACGGCAGCGGTATGCACGTTCACCAATCTTTAGCTAAAGGCGGCGTTAACCTGTTCACTGGCGATCTTTACGGCGGCCTGTCTGAAACAGCGTTGTATTACATCGGCGGCATCATTAAACACGCTAAAGCATTGAACGCTTTCACTAACTCATCAACCAATAGCTACAAACGTCTGGTTCCAGGCTTTGAAGCTCCAGTTATGCTGGCTTACTCTGCACGTAACCGTTCAGCTTCTATCCGTATCCCTTATGTTGTTAATCCTAAAGGACGCCGTATTGAAGTTCGCTTCCCGGACTCAACTGCAAACCCCTATTTGGCGTTCTCGGCTATGCTGATGGCCGGTCTGGATGGTATTCAAAACAAAATCCATCCTGGCGATGCAATGGATAAAGATTTGTATGACTTGCCTGCCGAAGAAGCAAAAAACATCCCGCAAGTTTGCCACTCTTTTGACCAGGCATTAGACGCTTTGGACAATGACCGCGAGTTTTTAACACGTGGCGGTGTTTTCACTAATGATGCCATTGACGGCTTTATTGCATTGAAAATGGAAGAAGTGACCCGTATTCGCATGAGCACACACCCTGCAGAATACGACATGTACTACAGCTTGTAACAATTAGACCTGTTTCAAGCAGGCTCACACTGACCCACTACCCCGCAAGTTATCTGGCTTAGCGGGGTTTTTTATGCTCGAATATTCCCACACCAACCCATCGAATCTTGCATTTTTTGCCCCCTGTCTCTCCCCCTATTTGAAAATGTCTGTGGAACGATAAATATTTCTCAAAAAATAGGGCGCATAAATGACGCTAACCGATAACAGAGATTGTGAAACTAAAGGCAACCGGGAGGGATTATCAGAAATCGGATTCCTATGGGCTATTCTGGTAATACGAAAAATAGGGGGGCAAGTTTTGGCGCGGTAAATTTTGGCTTAATGGAAAAAAGTTTAAGTCTAGTTACGGCAATTAACCAGAAATCAGCCTAACCAATGCACGAAAAATAACGATGTAGACAGAGAATTTTTTTGCACTTGAAAAGTATCCGGCAACGCTACTTGAGATAGCCCCGAAGCCATGCAGAAGATTATTGATAGTGGCAATATTAAAGAAATCGAGGCCAAAGAAACGGAAGCATCCTCAACCTAACCAACTTGTCGAAAACTTAGTGGAGTGTCCGTGAAATCAGGGCAAGATCAGTTTACCTGCTTAAAAATGTGAACAGGCTTTAAGGTAACTATAGCCGCCTATTTTTCGAGCTCGTGTATATAAGCATTCATACGTATTGTGTTTATTTCGAAATACTATATTTTTGATCAGTAGTTAGTGCAGATAAATTAAAAATTTTTTGATTTGTGACTAGATGAGAGTTTTATAACTACATGTAAATTTAAAGAATCTCTAGCGGCTAAAACCGGTAATTCAACTCATCAATATCGGAGGGATCCAATATCTCTGACGGTAGGGCAATCAGCTAATGCTATCCGGGAACTGTTTTTTATGCGTATTTTTAAGTTATACAATTTACAAAAACGAAAGTTATTCCTATTCTTGTTAACTGAGATTAACAAAAATAGTTTATTAATAATGTTAAATCTATTCCCTGTTAAGGTATATCTCAGAAAAATCAAGCAAAGCAGCACTATTAAAATTATCAATAAAAGGATAAGACAATGGAAACCAAATATCGCGTTAAATCAATCATGACAGTGAACTCCTGGATTCTCCTGATCGGCTTTTTGGCGGCAGCCACGATCACCCAGTCCGCTTCAGCGGTCAACCGAACCTTCAGCATCGATCCCTATGGGGTCCTCCTTGCCGATGGCGCAACCTCGTCAGCTGGGAGTTTCGGATCTGGAGGAATAAAACTACCTAACAGTGGGACGCCGGATATCAGCTTCGGCTTCGTTATCCCCAACGATTACCTGCCGAATTCCCCGATCCGTATCATCCTCTCGTGGCATGCACCGGAAACGGGCTGTGATTTCGCCCTTTTGCCCAACTTCGTGGACCGTACCCGCCCTAATCACCTCCCATCGACAGGGAGTGCTTCCGGGGGCCTTGATCCGGCAAACGGTTCCAACATCCTGACCGCTCCAGCCACATCGAACCTCGGGAACAAGAAGGTTTATTTCCTGACCCCGAATCAGGGGTTTGTTGACCAGCAACCCGGAGACGCCATTCTGCTGGGATTCTTTCGCAATGCGGCAAATGTTAATGACAACTGCACAGGCAACCTAATAATCCCAGGCATCGCGATCAAATATCAAACTCTCTGACCATTTACCGGCATGATCGGGCTTCAATAAAGTCATAGGGCGCAATAGTGGGCTCTATCGCGTATAGCGCCGCATGGAAAGCTGTGCATATTCGGCGCAATACGCGAGCCAGGCAGGTCTTGGCAACAGCTTTATAGTTGCCCGACATTTCCACCGAATATACTGAACTAACAATCCGCTTAACCGGCGCCGGCGATAAAGCCCCCTGCCGGTTAGCTCTTTCGTTATCTTGCTAAAAAAAATTTAACTGACTTTTTTAGATCGGCTTCGGCCTGTTGATTGAACAGCTAAAATCGGTTACAAGCTGATAGTCAACTGGCATTTAACAGTATCCGGAAACTTTTTATCATGTCTGATTTGCATATGTCCTAATTTTTAAAAACAGGTCATGATAAGTCTGCGATATGGGCTGAACAACGGGAGGACCAGCAATCGAGGGCGATACCCCCTATCGTCGATTCATCATACGAGCTAATTAATGTAACGGAACAAGCCAACTTAGAATCTGATCATGAATAAAAACTCTCTTTTTCCTAAACTCATCGTTTCAATTATAGTATTACTGATATTGATTGTTTTGCACATAATACCGCTTCCGATTTTGGAAACACTGATTTTGTACGTAATGATTTTCCGACCACTCTGGTTTAAAAACCTGGTAGATCAGTTTTATGATCGATAAATCATAAGCCAACAATAAAAATTAAAAATAAATCATTCACCGATTTATTGCGAAACACCCTTAAGATATGGTTCATAAATATGAAACGAACCAATCGCTTTCGATGTACCTTCTGTCTGA
Source organism: Methylobacter sp. (assembly GCA_028714995.1). Lineage (GTDB taxonomy): Bacteria > Pseudomonadota > Gammaproteobacteria > Methylococcales > Methylomonadaceae > Methylobacter_A. The sequence goes on from JAQTLI010000072.1 coordinate 6,928, forward strand.
TTTTGTATTATGAAGAAATATTGTGCATTAGATATATAGTATTATCCAGCCTATCGAATAAACCTTATTGATTTCAATAATAATTTGTCAGGTTTTTTGACATGAACGGATGTTGCAACCAAGATTGTTCTCTAGAGCGGCTGCGTATCCGCCAACGAGAATCGTTGCAAGCTATCTATTAAACCGTATTTAGTTCGTACTGGTATTACGGCGTCTTTATACAATCTGAATAACAAATTTAACTGCCTTTGGTAGTCTGATGACGCTGATTATATGGGCTAGTACATATAGGGGTTTATACGGATTGCGTATTCAACTTTAACATTGATACTATAGTTTTTGCCTTTGAATATAGCCCGTAAACTAATCTCGCAATGCTGAAAAACAAGGCTCGGCTTCGAAGTGGCTAGAGTTTTGTCTATAGCAGTTGTGAAATACTCATTCATATTTTTTTGTTGGAAGAGACTGTGTCTGAAGTGATATTTTCATATCCTGGTGCGTTACGTACCTTATGCAAGATGCCCCAGGAACGCCGAAAGTTAAAAATGCAATTAACTCATCAACCTACCCGTAAACCAAAGTCGACCAGTTCATTATTGCTTCAAAACTATTTTGATCGCGGGGGGAGATAGTAACGCCATGGTTACTGATGAATTGATCCATCAGGCTTTGAGCCTTTACTGCACGATCAGAGATACAAAGGATTCTGCATTTCCTTATTCACGCCATAAGAAGCGATTAGACAGCCTGGCTCGCCGCGCTTTAAAAAGATATAAACGGCGCATGAAAAGCTATTCGAGCGAGTTAGACACTTATTAAAAAGAGATTAATGAATCAAACCGTCTCCTATTGCAATGACGGTCTTTTCTATATATATGGTCATCCATTTCGGCATTCAGGGATGCTACTACCGTGACTTGAGTAAATCTTGAGTCAGTCCAGCTCAATCACTCTCGACTTAACACTGTATACCAAATCTTGCAAAGCAAAAAAAATAGTTGGGGCTTTGATGATATTGCTTATCTTCATATCGTCTTCGGAGAATTTTACCGCTTTGAAAATAAGCGGTTATACGGAAATATTTATACTCGCAAGTTATTATTTCAAAAAACAAGTAATGTACTTAAGTGATTTTTTAGTTATATCTTCACACCTCCATCTCATATCCAAGTTTAAATCGCATCAAAATAGTGCGTCAATAACCAAACTGGAGCGCTCAAGCGATCAACAGCACTAATAAATCTAGCAATACTCGTGACTTAAGCATTTTTCAACAAACGGCATGGCTTGTGCTAATTCTTCATGCATGAGCATATTAAATATACTACTTATTGAAGATGAAACGGCAGACCCGTTGCTGGGAAAAATGCTGGTAACCAATGGCTATTCGGTTATAGACATTGCAACGCCTGAAGCAAACATTCAAAACCTGGTTTTGGACAACAAAACTGATCTTATAATTTTCAATATTGACAGCCCCAAAAAACATTTTCAGGACATCCACTACCTTAACCAGAAACATGCGCTTCCCATCATAATTTTTGCCGCTGATGATACGACCGACACCATTAATCAAATCGTTAAGGCTGGTGTCAGTGCTTATGTCGTCAAGGGATTGGAAACCAACCGCATTACCGGCATCGTCAATATTGCTATAGCCCGATTTAAGGAGCAACAACGCCTTAAAATTGAACTGGAACAGACAAAATCCAAGCTTGAAGAACGAAAACTAATAGACCGGGCAAAAGGTATTTTGATCAAAACCCGTGGCTTTACTGAAGATGACGCTTACCACACCTTAAGAAAACTGGCGATGGATCGCAATGTAGCAATCGGGGAAATAGCAAAAAACGTTATTTCCATGTCAGAACTTTTAAAATAAACATTATTGGTATGAATCGATAACCCAGTCCCGCTAAAAAATACGTATTAATCAAATTAAACCTTATAAATTGCCATGAATATCTCCATTACAACACCAGCCCTTTTATTTCCAGCCATTTCAGTCTTGTTTCTGGCTTATTCCAACCGTTTTCTGGCGATTGCCAACAGGATTAGGGAGCAACATAACATCTTTAATAAATCCAAAAGCCAGGTTACCAAAAAACAGATTGATAGCTTGAGATACCGGATCCGATTTATTGTCGCCATGCAGCTACTCGCCGTCATCGGCATTATCTGCTGCATACTCGCTATGGGACTGATTTTTTACGGACTGCAATATTACGGCAACATTACTTTTGGCTTCAGCATGGCCTTTATCGTTTTATCGCTGTTAGCATCGGTAAGCGAGTTATTGCTTTCAACCAAAGCGCTTAACATCGAGCTTGAAGACATGGAAGGATAGCCCCTCCTTTTTGAGACGGATGTAATGGTCAACTAAAATAAAAAAGTAACCACCGCTTTTAAATGCCCGCCGTCTATAACAGGCATTGCAAGCATCGAATTCAAGCGCCCTTCTACAAGGGTAGTTTCTGAGTTATTTCTGATAGCCGGTACTCCGGTCAGCCATACTCTGCCCAATAGTCCCTCGCCTTTGCGAACTGAGATAGTTTCAAAGATTTCCGCCAATTCATCATTTTGTTTGCTGTATCCTGCCTGACACACCAACCGCTGACCACTTTCATCCGGCACCCATATCTGTATCCGTTTGGCAATTGTCGTAGCTTTAGCCGACAGAAATGTCATGATATAAACCTGATTTGCGACAACCGAAACCGGGATACCCAGCGCCGTCGTTATCCCGGCTTTTCTGTCATTC
>JAQTLI010000073.1:0-8029 GCA_028714995.1 Methylobacter sp.
AGGAGCCGGTATAACTCCTTATTCCCGAACACTTGATGGTCGTTGTCCGCTAGGTTCGGCAATTCGGGAATATCTGGGGGGCGAAGCTTTAGCCGGATTGGACATTCCCAGCACTCGTTCACTCTGTCTTTTGGGGAGTAGTACAGAAGTCCGGCGAGAACACATTACAACCGGCGCAATTTTGGTCAGAATGGCTCGATCACATATTCGTTTCGGGCATTTTGAGTATTTTCATCATAGAGGCGATCTTGAGAACGTGAAAATACTGGCCGAATTTGTTATCGAGCAACTTTTTCCTGAATTGTTGAATGAACCGGTCGCGCTACGCCCGTTGCGGCTACTGGAAACCATCGTTGAACGGAGCGCACACTTGCTGGCCGGATGGCAGAGTGTGGGTTTTACCCATGGTGTTATCAATACCGATAATATGACTGTATACGGGGATACTCTGGATTTCGGTCCATTTGGTTTTATGGAAACCTATGATCCAGAGTTCTCGCCGAACCCTAGCGATGACTTGAGTCGTTATCAGTTTGACCAGCAGCCTGAGATAGGTCGTTGGAATTGTTTGGCGCTGGCTGAAGCATTTTCGTCCCTTTTACCTAAGCGCATCATCCCGGCCAGTTTGTTACGTTTATATCGGCAAAGCTATCACCAGCATTATTTACTACGCATGCGTTTGAAACTGGGGTTAAAGACGCAAAACCCTGACGATACCAGACTGGTGGATGCCTTGTTAGAAACACTACGCCATGGCAAAATCGATTACGCATTATTTTTTCGTCGTCTTGCAGAATTCGACGCACAGGGGAAAAACCAGGAACTCTGTGCGTTGACTATTGAACCAGTCATACTGACTGGTTGGCTGGACAGTTATCGGGATCGGTTAAGTTTGGAAAAAACGCCTGTTCACGAGCGCCGAACCCTGATGAACCAAGTCAACCCTTGTTATGTGCTGCGCAGCCATTTATTACATAAATCCGTTAATTCCGCAGAGCAAGGTGATTTAACCGAATTTTATCGTTTGTTGTTACTATTGCAGAATCCCTTTGAAGAGCAACAGGATATGGATTTTTACTCGCTGCCGCAGCTTGAGGAACTGCTTCCTATATAAATCAGTTTTCGGATTTCAAATTGACGTTTCGCTATTTTAGTCAAACACTCCCTGGATCTTACATTCCGTTTCGTACGTCGACCCCTAAATGTCGTAAATCTCCCAGTTTATGCTGTCATTGTCGGTATGTTTGCATCCACCTTGAACCGTTTTTAAGTGCGGCTAAGCTATCTAACTAATATTCAACACAAAATATTTTAATTGGAACTGGTGCGAAATTTGCTCGTGTTGCAGTAACGGCAATACAGTCTTGTCCCGCAATCTGGATTAGAGGTGATTTATGAGTAAAATAGGCATTTTTTTCGGAACTGATACCGGTAGCACCCGCTTGGTAGCTAAAAAGATTTTTAGCTTATTGGGTGAAGAATTGGCCGACAAGCCCAAAAACATCAACCGTACCAATCTGGCCGAATTGTTGCAGTATGACGCGTTGATACTTGGCACACCGAGTTATGGCGTCGGTGATTTGCCAGGACTGGCAGTCGGTTGCCAGGAAAGCAATTGGCAAGAGTTCGTGCCTTATCTGGATGATGTTGATCTGTCCGGTAAACGAGTCGCCTTATTCGGACTGGGAAATCAAGAACGTTACGCCTCGCGATTTGCCAGTTCGTTGATTCAGCTTTATCGGGTGTTTTACGGTTACGGCGCCGATATCATCGGCCCTTGGAGCACCGAGGGTTATCAGTTCGAACACTCCGATTCGATAATCGATAACCAGTTTGTCGGCCTGGTGCTGGATCAGCGCACGCAGCCGTATTTAACCGAGGAGCGACTTAAAACCTGGCTGGCGCAAATCACCCCGCAGTTGCTGCCTGCTTTGACAGAAGAGTCGGCTTAGCGATGCTGCAAGCTGGGCCCGAAGATGATTTAACCCCGTTTGCCAACTGTAGCCAATGCAACTACCGCGACACCCTACTGGCCGTCGGCAGCTGCAAACCCGGTGACTGCTGTGTGGTTGCGGAAAGCGGCCGACAAATCGACCGGTTTTTCCGTGCCCATCCAGAATACGCCGCCGATTACATTCAGGACAGTTTTTGGGAACGGCGCGCTATCGCCGCCCGTTATTTACCTGTCCATCATTTACGGCCTTTGCTGACCGATCCTGACGAAGCGGTACGGCGCGTATTGGCCTACCGGGTGCCGCAAGAGTGGTTGCTGGAGTTGTGCAACGACACGGATAGGGAAGTCAGAATAACTGTGGCTGATCGGTTACCCGAGCAACAATTAGAGCTAATGGCCGAGGATACTGATTATCTGGTACGCGTCTATGTCGCCAAACGCTTGCCGGCAGGCCGTTTGTTCCGCTTGGTGGCCGACCCTGATAATGAGGTGCGGCGCACGGTGGCAGAACGTATTCCCTGTGTCAGTCTGGGGTTGATGGCCGATGACGCAGAAGTCGGCATCCGCCGCATCGTCGCCCAACGTATGAATGCTGACGATCTGGAGATGATGAGCAAGGACTATGACTGGACGGTGCGTTATGACGTGGCATTGCGGGCAAAGCCGGATTTGCTACAACAAATGCTGGACGATGTCGAAGAAGAAGTCCGTCTCGCTGCCCAGCAACGTTGGGAGACTTTATCAGCTTAGATCCATATCCATGAACACTGTATTTGTTGTCAGCCTTACTTTGTTGCTAAAAGCCACCGAAGCTAGTCATAGGTGCTCAGTCAATTACTGGCTTCCGAGCTTGTCGGGTTGGCATTGTTGGTATGCCCTATAAGCGATTGCCCGGAATGGCTGGACGGAGCCGCCTAGCTGTGCAGCGTTATCAAGAAGCATTGAAAATTTACCAGTTTTGTCAGTAAAGAGCGCTAATATTTATCAGTAATCATTGCCATCTTATTGTTTTAATAATACCTGCCGGGTTGAAGATGCCTTTCACGCTTGGCGTAACCAGCATCTCACCCTATCCTTCAATTGGGCGATCGACTTCACAGGAACGGTGAATATTCCGACTGGAAAGTCGTGCTGTAATTGAACAATTCACTGCAACGATTCCTGTCCCAAGCAGAAAAAAGCATGCTTCCGGATGTACCCGAGTATCGGTTTCGCTCCTTCTAATCTCGATTTCGCGCTGACTTCCCAAAGGCAAGTCGGCGGGCGAGAAATACCTGTCGCTACTCACTCGGTCCGGGTTTATTCAGACCACCTCATCGAGTTCAATATCAACCGCGATAATGCACAAACTGAGGGTGATGCCTTCATTTGTATTTCAGGATATTTTATTAATGTGTAGCCAAGTAGACATGAGTGAATCTTGGTCCACCATAAGAGCCCAGTTAAAATTTCCATTGAATTAGCTATGGAAATAAGAGATTCCGAATCTACTACTTAGATCAGAAGAGTGACTGATAAAGAAACCTGAACTATTGAAAGTTGCTTATAAGAATGTCAATTGAAGTGATTCGGATTAAGTATGGCTGCAAATAGCGGCTGATTTTTCAAGTTAGTGCACATAGGTATTCTTACTTATTGTGTACTTAGTTCGAAATATGTAATGTTGACATATGGTTTGAGCGATCAATTAGTAATTTTTGACCTGATAATGCATGAGCATTTTACGATCCAAGCTGCGTCAAAACTAACATAAAAGGTAACTAAGTAGGAGACATGCCATGGTTGAAAAAATTAGTTGGAATTACGTAGCACAGGCGTTAAGTGGTCCTAGCCTTTCGGGTCAGGGAGAACTGGAGATCGACGCCTACGATAAATTCTCGTTCATCATCCCGGACAACGCGACGCAGCAGGTGGATCTGGTTCCGGGAAGTACAGTTTCTCTGCTTGTCATCAACCCCGATAAGACCAGCGACAAACTCACTTACAAGGTGGGAAACAAAGACGTTAAACTGGATGGGCCGCATGTGCTGATCGGGACTGGCGCCGTGAGCTTGCTGGGCGTAACGGACAAGCTCACGTTCGCTAACAAGACTGGTGCCGATGCGACCATAGAGATACTGATCGGACGAGATGCGACGCCGTAAACCACGCTCTTAACAAAACCCCTACTTCCCAAGGAGAAGCACCATGCCGGTTACCTTATCTTACCCTGGCGTCTATATCGAAGAAGTGTCCAGTGGCGTGCGCACCATCACCGGTGTGGCAACCTCCATCACCGCCTTCATCGGGCGTACCCTGCGCGGCCCAGTGAATGATCCAGTGCGCGTGCAGAGCTTTGCCGAGTTCGAGCGGCGCTTCGGCGGGTTGTGGCGCGACAGCACCCTGAGCTATGCGCTGCAACAGTTTTTCCAGAACGGCGGCACCGATGCCCTCATCGTGCGCGTACACAATGGCGCAGCCGCTGCCACCCTTACTCTGGCAGCGGGTTTCAACTTGGTCGCGGCCAACCCAGGCAAGTGGGGCGAAAAATTGCGGGTGCGTATCGATCATAACACTCGCCCTCCTCTCCCCACCGATCCGGCCAACAGCCTGTTCAACCTCTCGGTGCGCGACACCGCTACCGGTGCGACCGAGCGTTTCCTTAACCTCTCCACCGATCCCAATAACGCGCGCTTCGTCACGCGGGTACTGGAACAGGAATCGAACCTGGTGCGTATCGTCACCCCACCCGGCACTGTACCTGCGCTACGTCCCGTCGCCCACGGCAACCCTCCTGCCGGCGTCGATCCGCTGCTGGACAACGCTTCCTCCACCGCCTTCACTGCGACTGGTAATGAAGGCGCCGCCATCACCGACAATCAGATATCCCTGGCCTCGCTGGAGGCCGTCAAACAGGGGCTATGGGCACTGGAGAAAGCAGACTTGTTTAACCTGCTATGCATTCCGCCACTGAATCGGGACGCAGGTGGCGACGTGAACTCGCAAACCCGCAGCGCCGCCGCCCAATATAGTCAGAAGCGCCGCGCGATGTACATAGTCGACCCTCTTATGGCTTGGGACGAGCATTCCGATCTAACCGGCGCTAGCGGCCTGGATAGTGTTGGCTGGGGCTTGACCCGCAGCGAAAACGCTGCACTGTATTTCCCCTATCTGCGCCAACCCGATCCTTTGCAGGAAAATCGTTTGGCTGACTTCGCTCCCTGTGGAGCCGTAGCTGGAGTTATGGCCCGCACCGACGCCCAGCGCGGAGTGTGGAAAGCCCCTGCCGGTAACGACGCCACGCTAAACGGCGTGGTCGAACTTACAGTTAAGCTCACCGATGGTGAAAACGGCCAACTCAATCCACTGGCAGTCAACTGCCTGCGCTCCTTCCCAGTCACCGGCCGGCTTGTATGGGGCGCACGCACCCTGCGAGGCGCGGACCAACTTGCCTCGGAATGGAAATATGTACCTGTGCGGCGTATGGCATTATTCCTTGAAGAAAGCCTGTTCCGCGGCTCTCAATGGGTGGTGTTCGAACCGAATGATGAACCGTTGTGGGCACAGATACGCCTCAATCTCGGCGCCTTCATGCAGAACCTGTTCCGTCAAGGCGCCTTCCAGGGACGCAGCCCGCGCGAGGCATACTTCGTCAAATGCGACAGGGAAACCACCACCCAGAACGACATCGACTTGGGCATCGTCAATATCGTGGTTGGATTCGCGCCGCTAAAGCCCGCCGAATTCGTGGTGATCAAGCTGCAACAAATCGCAGGCCAGATTCAAGCCTGATAACTAGGAGACATCCATGGCAACATTCACCGTCAATGCACAGCGTTTCGATCCTTACAAAAATTTCAAATTTCGCGTCAAATGGGATGGCCGTTATGTCGCGGGTATCTCCAAGGTTGGCGCACTCAAGCGCAGCACCGAATTGGTTGAACACCGCGAAGGCGGCGACCCTTCTACTTCGCGCAAATCGCCAGGTCGCAACAAATTCGATGCAATTACACTCGATCGCGGTGTCACACATGACACCGAGTTCGAAAAATGGGCGAACAAGGTTTGGAACTATGGCTCCGGTCTGGGCGCAGAGGTCTCGCTGAAGGATTTCCGCAAGGACATCATCATCGAGGTCTATAATGAAGCAGGCCAGCTGGCGCTCGCCTATAAAGTGTTCCGTTGCTGGGTGTCCGAATACCAGGCCTTGCCTGATCTGGATGCCAATGCCAACGCAGTGGCCATCCAGCATATCAAGTTGGAAAACGAGGGTTGGGAACGCGACTATGATGTAACTGAACCCAGCGAACCGAGCTACACTGAACCGGCCTGATGCATATGCAAGCTCCACGCGAAGCAGAGATACTAGAGCTTTGGGAGCGTGGCCTCGCGCGACATCCCATTGACCGTGCATTGTTGCTTTGCGCTTGGGCTCGTCCTGATTTACCATCTTCACAGCTCCCCGACTTGTCTCTAGGAGCAATCAACAGGGCGCTATTGCGCCTGCGTGAAACATGCTTTGGCTCGCGCATCAGCGCTTACGTTGATTGCGAGCATTGCGGTGAACGCATGGAAATAACCCTTGATACTGGGCAACTACTCAAGGATGTCAACGAGAAGGACACCCCTGCCGAGTTCGAGATCTCAAATCATCGCTTCCGCGTACCATGCAGCCGCGACCTCGCAACGATTGCCCTGGAACGTGATATCAAGGAAGCATCTGTGAAACTTCTGGAACAATGTTGTCTTTCACATCCAGATAATACTGACTTAGAATTTTCCAGCGTAGTTGCCGAGGCCGAAACGATCATGGCGAATCTTGATCCTGAAGCTAACATCAATCTAGCCTTAACCTGCGAGGATTGCGGCGAAAGTTGGCTGGCTGACTTTAATATAGGCGCTTTGTTGTGGGATGAAATTGATGCGCGCGCTCGATCCTTACTCGCCGAAGTGCACAGCCTTGCCCGCGCATACGGCTGGACTGAATCAGAAATACTCGCACTCTCACCGCAACGGCGCGCAACTTATCTCGGCATGGTGGGAATATGAATGGATTCCTGCATCGAATTGCTGCGCAGGCCATGGGTAGCAGAGATAGCAGCCTGCACTCCGTAGCGCGCCTGCCTTACGCCATATCGCCTTCACCTGTACACAATGAAGAGGCTAACGGCCAAGTCGTAACGTTGGGTACTAAGGGTAATAAACGACACCCTATAGTTAACAACGGTGCGGAATCGGATCACGTACCCAGTCAAAACCAGCTACCTGACAGCAACCAGGCGGAAATCGGTGCACAAGCTCTCGAAAATGAAGTTATACCGACGTCATCTGAAGTACTCATTGCCCAATCGGCAACTGGAATTACTACTAAGCCTGATATCGAAATTGTACACCCCTCATCACTGAAATCCAGGCCGCGACAAGCAGAAAAAAGTGTAAAAAAAGCGGCTGCAGGCGGATCACCCGTTTGGGATGAGGTAATCAATACGCATACCCCGTTGAATTATTCTGCAACAAAATCCATCGCAAACGACGGACCATATCCAACTCTTACTGATAGCGCTACCCCTCCGCCTCTTTTACCGTTGAAGAATTCTGCATATCCCTCGGCATTAAATTCAACTGCAGTTGCACAGCGTGGTGAACCTAGAGGCTCCGCGTGGCAAAGCCAGGTCGAGGAAACCACCGAAGTGCATGTAAGCATAGGCCGCATCGAAATCACTGCCGTGCATGAGGCGCCGCCTCCGAAACGCCAGGCTCCGGCTACAGCCAAACCGATGACGCTTGATGAATACCTTGCACGCCGAGGGAGGGAAGCATGAGCAGCGCTCTCGCCATTGCCGGGGTGACTGCAGTGTTGCGCGATCTGCTCAATGACGGGCTGATCAACCACGACGCAACAGGTACTCTCGGTTCTACAATAACCGTAAGCGCCGGCCCGCCTGACCGCGTGATACCGGCAAGCGGTGGTACTGAGTCCTCCCAACTCAATCTGTTCATGTACCATGTTACGCCCAATAGCGGTTGGCGAAATGAAGGGCTTCCTTCGCGCGACAGCTCCGGCAACCAGCGATTATCCAACGCACCGCTCGCCAT
>JAQTLI010000073.1:8039-9672 GCA_028714995.1 Methylobacter sp.
GCAGTGAAGACCTGCACGGCGAGATTCTGCTCGGTTATGCCATGCAACTTCTGCACGAAATGCCTGTACTAAGCCGTAAAGCTATACGGAAGGCACTCGATCCATCGCCTCCGATAGGTGGGACGGCGCTTTCGCCTGCGCTAAAAGCATTGGCGGATTCTGGACTTGAAAACCAGATCGAGCTGATCAAAATCACTCCTGAATATCTCAACACCGAAGAAATATCCAAGCTCTGGACCGCCACGCAAAGCCATTTGCGTCCCACCGCTGCTTACATGGCGAGTGTGGTGCTGATCGAAGCAAAAGAGCCGACCCGTTCCCCTCTGCCGGTTTTAACGATTGGTCCTGTCATAAAACCAGACCCGCTTAATCCAGATACTTGGTATGAACGCGGTGTTGTAGTTATACCTGGACTGGAGCAGCCACTGCCCATGTTGGATGCAGTAATTCCGGCAGACGATCAACCTGCTGCGCAAATGGATAAGGTTATAGAACTTCGTGGTCACCACCTTGTCGCAAAACCCGCCACAAGCCGCACGGTCTTGTTGAGCAACGACCGCTTCGATATTCACGAATCCGTTGTCGCGACTGATCCTCCGCCATCACCCAAAAATAGCGCAACTTCAATCATGTTCACGATTCCAATGGCGAGTGCAGCGAAATTCCCCGTCGGAATTTATTCGGTGAGCGCCCAACTAATACCACCGGATGAAGCAAACGATCGCTCAACCAACCGGCTGGCGTTGACATTAGCGCCGACTATCACAGGGCTTCCAATGACAGTGGCTCGCGTAGGCGGTACCGCAACATTTACACTCAATTTTTCCCCTGCACTGCGCGCAGGCCAAGAGGCTGTGCTTTTATTAGGACAACTGAAATTTCTGCCAGAACCCTTCGTAACACCCACGACAACGTCACTCGATTTCGTTATCAAAAACGCACCAGTCTCTCCAGCTCTTGGCTTCTTAGCACGGCTGCGCATCGATGGCATAGAGAGTCCAATCATTGATCGTTCTGCCAAACCACCGGCATTCCTCAGCAGCGCACGGATTAACATCACATGAACGCCGCCGACCCACGCCACGACTGGACCAATGCGAATCAGCGACTGATGGTGGCCGAATTCACTCGCATAAAGGCGCGCCTCGCAGGGGAAGACTCGAAGACGGCAATGGACGTCTCCTGCGAAGTTCGGGCTGCATTGTCGACTCCATCAGCCATAGATCACCTGGTGGAATGCTTCGGTCTCAGCACTTTCGAACGGGACATTCTCCTGCTTTGTGCGGGCGTGGAAATGGACGCAAATCTTGCCTCGATGTGCGCCACTGCTCAAAACAACCCCCAGCGTTCTTATGCAACTTTCAGTATGGCGCTGGGGGCTCTGGAGGAACCACATTGGAGTGCACTCAGCCCTATTCGCCCACTGCGACGGTGGCGCCTGATTGAGGTCACTGAAGAAACCATCCTGGCGAATGCACGCTTGCGCATAGACGAGCGGGTGCTGCACTTCCTGGCCGGGATTAATTATCTCGACACCCGTCTGGAACCCTTGTTGCAAACTAGTGGCGTGGTTGTTTCGTTGGCAGATACCCATCGCGAAACTGCACAAGCAATATTGAAAGCATTGCATGAG
>JAQTLI010000074.1 GCA_028714995.1 Methylobacter sp.
CGTGATGCGTCCGCCGTGAGCCTTCATGATCGACTTGGCCATCGGTAAGCCTAGGCCCCTGCCATCGTTACGGGATTGCAGGGCATTCTGGCTACGGAAGTGGCGGTCGAAAATACGCTCCAAATCCTGGGCGGGTATACCTATGCCTTGATCAGTGAGGCTGAAGCTTGCCTCCTTTCCGTTCGCCCGTAAAGCAACCTCAAGGTGTCCCCCTGGGCTTGAATAGCGGCAGGCATTATCGCCAAGAATGAACAGTACCTGTCGGAGCCGCTCTTTGTCACCGCGTACCCATATAGGTTCGGCTACTGTATCCAAGGCAACCGATATCGATTTTTCCTCCGCCATCACTTGAAAATTCTCGACGGCGCCGGCCACCAGTTCTGACAAGTTCATGCTATCCCATTCAAATTGGAGGTTGGCGGTTTCGGTACGAGCTAGAAACAAGAGATCGTTGACGTACTTTCCCAATTGCATCGATAGTTCGACAATGCGGTGAAGAGCATCCTTATACTCTTCGGCATCCCGTTGCTGACCTCGCAGAGTCACCTCCGCCTCCCCACGTATGACAGTGATCGGGGTGCGCAGTTCATGGCTGATGTCGGCTAAAAAGTCCCGTCGCTCGACGTCCATGCGTTTTAATTCTTCATTCAACTGATGCAGTTCGAAAGTGCGTTCGGCCACTCTTTTTTCCAGCACGGCGCGTCCCTCGCGCAGTTTATCTTGCTGCAATCCCAGTTCCTGCGCCATTTGATTGAAGTGGCTGGCGAGATAGCCGAATTCATCGCGGGTATTGAGAGCAATGCGATAATCCAGATTACCGGAGGCAATTTCGTCGGTACCCTTCATCAACACTTCGATGGGTTTCCTAAAGCCGCGCAGCAGTATTATGCCGGACATGAGACTGAACATCGCCGCAGTCAATGACGCCAGGATCGCGATCCAATGTGACTGAGCAACCAAATCCTCCAGTTCTTGCTTGGCCTGCCCGGCCTTTTCCCGTTCAGCGTTGATGGCGGCATCAATCAGCGGTTGGAATTTTCCGTCGATTTCTTCTTCCGAGAATTTCGATAGTGCTTGCACCGCCATTTCGGTCTTGCCCTGCTGACGCAACCGCTCGACTTCATCGAACCGATATTCGCTGGCATCCAGAAAAGCGGTGAAATGAGCAACCCTTTCCAGCTCGGCGGGTTTATCCGGCCAATCATCAACATGACTATCTGCGACGGCAGTATTTCTAAGTTCCTGCATCGCCTCGTAGAGACGATGTTGGGATGATTCTATGCCGGCCTCCGCAGTTGGACTGGCCGTTATCAGCCTGTCCATCCGCTGTTTGAAGTGGCGATAGGCTTCCTCGGACAAACGCTCGTAACGATCAAAAGCCTCATACGCCGCCTGGCTGCGCTGAAAATTCCGGGCAACCTGGTTTGAGCCCCAATAGAGCGCGATGCCTAAAAGCAAGACAAAACCGAACGAAACGACGATGACTACTGCCAGGCGGAAACGAAACATGCGTTCTAATTTGTGTCGCCGGTCTCATCCAGGTGTTTTTCCATGGATCTGATGGCTTCCAACTTTTCGCGTAGAAGGCGAGTTTCATTTTTGTTTGATCCATCGGTATCTTTCGACTCCAGAACAGATTGGACCGTTTTTTGTTTATGTTCCAGCGAACCGAGTTTTCTCGATACATTCTGTAGACGTTTTAAGGCTTCAGTATGAATAGCGACAAGTCGCTGCATCCGTTCATCGGGGAGGCTTTCGGGTGGAATAGAGTTCACCCCGTTCAGAATTTTGGGGATGTCGCCACAGGCATCGGAAAGTAAGCGTCCTACCATCAGGTGCAAGTGTATCCCTGCTCCGGGAGGATTTTTTTGGCGTTTTAGTAAGGTGCGACATACATCGGCACGTGACGAGGGTGATATTTTGGACATGTTGGCTCCGAAAGCCAGCAGTTCATCAAAGTCCGACTGCGCATAAGGGTCGTTATAACGGTCTGAATACCTGTTATAACCAGAATTGAACTCGGCGCATCCAGTCAGCAACAAAAGGCTTAGTGCTAAGCTTATGTTTCGAATAGAAAGTAATGACAGCATAAAGATATATTTGTTCCCTTATATTCAGGTTTCGCTGGTTAGCGGTATTTGAACGCGGATGCGGGCTCCGTGTTGGTCTTCTCTTGAGTCGATAATATCGACTTTGCCCTGGTGATTGGCGACATATTCTTTGACAATAGCCAGTCCCAATCCTGGACCTTCGACATACTCATCGCATTGGGCAGTCTTGCCCCGGAAAAAGGGTTCGAACACATGCGAACGTTCATCTGGTTCAATGCCCGGCCCCTCATCTTCGACTTCCAATTCCATCTGCGAGCCCGAATAGCGCAGCATGATGCGTATTTCGCCGCCCGTTGGTGAATATTTCACTGCATTCGACATTAACTGCTCGATAATGTTTCGCAACTGTTCATGGATTCCGGAAATCTCGACTGGCCTGATCAGCATTTTCAAGCTAATCGATTTGGCCTGTAGGCTGCTTTGAAAATCCTTGATGACCGACTCAAGCAAGTTTTTCATATTTACGGTATCTTTCCGGTTCGTTTCCGACTTCGAGTTGATCTGACTATAACGAACCAATTCCTCGGATACTGTTTTTAGCTTGTCCACATTGTTGCAGAGTAGCCGTGCGAAGTCCTGTCGTGCACTGTCCGGATCCTCATTCGCTTCGTTTACAAGCAGTTCAGCGGCCTCGCGGATACTCTCCAACGGCAGATCAATCTCGCGGGCCACGTTGTGCATGAACTGCTGCTTCGAAACCTCCAGTTCCATCAAATGCGTTCGCAACCATTCCAGGCGATTGCCTAGATAGCGCATATCCGAAGGGCCTGCAACATCAATCGGCTCTTCGAGTTCTCCCGAACCGAGACGTCGGATGCCGGTATCCAGTTGCCGCATTGAATGCGAGAGTATAGCCAACAGTATCGTGATGAAGATAAACGAGATTGCCAGCAGAACAGCGCCCTTGATTAACAGTCCTTGCTCAAGTGATTCTGATTGCTGGCGCAATTCGTTGAATTCATGATCAACATGGCTCTCGAATTCACGCGAAAGGCTGGAGGAGGACTCACGCAGCCCTTGGAACGCTTCATCGACCGGCAATTTAAGATTATTTTCGCTCGCCGAGCCAATGATCTGTTGATAAATCAGATTTTCCTTTTCCGATAATTCATTGACCAATAGTGCGATTTTGTTATCTACATGGAGTTTTAGCAACGCGCTCAAGGCCTGTTTAAATGATGCCCGCGTACTTTCATATGATTGTTGTTCATAAGGCTGACGTAGAGCCGGATCGGATAGCAGAACGAATAGCCTGGCTTTTCGTTCAATATCGGCAGTTTTTTGCAAAACCAGACGTATTGCCTTGGTCTGTTCGAAGACTTGGGAATTGATTGTCCTGCCCAATGCCGAGGTTTCACGCATGCCAAAGGCAGCGTACATGACGGCGAAGAAAAGCGGAATAACGGCAATCACAAAGCCTAGAACGATAAGGGATTTTAACGATAAAATATTTTTGAATTTTATCCGGTCGCAAAGAGATATAAATCGTCCTCTTTGTTTCGACCAAAGTTTCGACAAATCCGATTTTCTGAAAATATCCAAAACAAAGTTGGGAATGAGCTCCTTCATTGATCTCCGTGAATGATTGTTAAAAGTAATCCTTTTTCCAATAATCCATCCGTGATGCCGTGCTGCAAGGGAATCCGTTTCCGGCATCTAAAAACCCAAACGCACATCTGATACATTTGCTGGCTAGCCCGACTTAATACCCGCTATTATACACACAAGTTTCGCATCGTTTACCATCTTGCGAGCGGATTAGTTTGTTCTATATCAAAACTTTATATAAGCCATGAAGCCATTAATCCTATTTATTCTCATAGTTCAGACGGTGTTGGTTGCGCTGGCCGGGTCGTCCGTTGCCAACGCCGGTGAACTCGCGGGACTGCCAATACAAAGCACAGCCGAGAGGCCTGCGTTACTGCTTGAACTGGGCAGCGAACCGCCATCGGTTGGCGTTGACGATAAGACAACGCGGGTGTTTACCGGCGAAGTTTACGCCCATGAAGGAGATACATCAGTTCAGACAGCTAAAGATGAAGTCAGTTCTTTGCACCCTGGATTCGGCAGCTGGAAGGTCAGCTTTCGTTTCAACGTCAAACCCGGCCTTCCGGCCAAGCCATATACCTTTTGGGCTCGCTGGCGACAGGGCGGAGATCCCAATGTCTGCGTGCAATCCTTCGAAGTCTGGGCCGGACCTGATCCTTCCAGGCTGGAGTTGCGTGCCACACTGCCCATAAAGCCCAAGGGTTGGGATTATGCCTGGTTAGCCGCCGAGTCGCCGGTAAGTCTTAAAGCCGACGACGCCGTCATTGAGGTGCGGGATAGTGGTGCCGGACATGACGCCAAGGTTTTCGACGCCTTCCTGTTTGCCTCGCCATTGTCTGTTCTGCCGACCAGCGGCACGACAGACAGGCCGCTGGTGCTGCTGGACTTGGGCAATGCGCCTGCACTTTCAGCAGTGGAAAAAGATCCCGCCCTGCAAGTCCAACTCGGCACATCCACTGCAGGTCCCGGTGCCGAGTCGATATTGACTGAAAAGGACGAGGTTCAGGTTTTTCACCAGGGTTTCGGAAACTGGAGCGCAAATTTCCGTTTTGAACTCAAGCCGGCGATTGCTCCGGGACAGTACCGTTTTTATGCCCGCTACAAAAGCGGCGGTGAGGTCTCACAAGTCAGCCAAAATTTTACGGTCAAGGCCGGAACAAAACCGGATGAACTGGCGACACGCGGCGATTTCGCTCTGACCAACACCACGCCTTGGGAATATCAATGGTTGCAATCTTCAGCGACAGTCACCGTGTTGCCGGGTGATCACTGGCTGGAAATCAACAACAACGGCAAGGCGGACGGGGCCAAAGTCTTCGACGCCTTCCTGCTGAAACTGGAAACGCCGCTTGGTGACTGGATGAACGCCGCTCAGGCCCAAGCCAGAAATCGCTTTCTGGCGCTGACCAAGACAATGCCTGCCGCGAACCGACACCTATATGTGCTTGACGGCAAAGACGGAAAAGATGAAGCCCTGTTTCGCGGCTTGGCTTCCGATGCCGCGCGACCAAGTTATGAAAAGCTATCGGTCTCCTATCTGATTGGGCCGGAAGCCGAAGCTCTGGCCCGCAGCTTGAATCTCAAGGCACTGCCTGCTGCACTGATGACCGACGACCATTACGGCATCCTTGGCGTGTTGGCCCAGCCCAACAGTGAACAGGATGTAGCCGGATTTCTTGCCGATCCAGGCAAAGTCGGCATGATGCCCACGCCGCTTGTGGCTGTAGTGGATGTGTCTCCCAAGCCGCTTAAGGGTGGCATACCGGATGCCTGGCTAGTGGGCGGTTTGCAGGACGGCTTATCGGGCGTTTCGGTTTTTGGACTGGATAGCGAGGCCGTGTTGCGTCCGAATCCAGGCCAACCCTATCTTAGCTTGCAAATGATGGGTGGAGAAATGCGGGCTTGGCATGTTGCGGCTACGCAAACCAACGGCGTTGCAGACATCGAGGCCAATACCCAACATTCCTACGGCTGGTCGCGTGGCAGTGGCTATGCTCAGCTGTACCTGCATGTCGATCAGCCCACCCAGGCGCTGCTGCATTTGAAACAATCCGGAATTAAGACGGCTGGCTGGCTGGATGGACAGCCCTTCAAGTTGGCCGATGACCCGAATCCTCCTGCCGGTTTTTCGACTTCTCCCGGCGAGCAAGTAAAAACGCTGCTACATGGGCTGACTACCGAAGGACTGGTGGCTAGCGCGTTGTCGGCTCGTCCCGAAGCACCGCAACTTGCGACGCTGAATCTTTCGCCCGGATGGCACAGTGTGCTGATCAAGTTGGTGATGCAGCATGACCAAGGTCAACGGTTTTACTTCGCCAGCCAATTCACCGATCCAGACGGTAAACCACTGGATTCGATTAAGACACAACTGACCGATCCCGGCGCCGATCTGGCACTTAATGACATCGCCGCCAAGCTGCGGCCTCTGATCTTCGTGGACGCGCCGGCCAACTTGCCGCATCCGGGCGACCCGCTCACGCTGCGGGTGGACATGCGCTGGCATCCGATTCTGGAGGAAACCGGCTTGTCGGCACCATTGCCGCGTTTCCAGGCAAAACTGCGTCTGCGGCTGGTCGATTACGGCGGCAACGAGATCGCGGTGCGGGAAATAAGTGGCGTATATTCCGGTCAAGTCGAAGCAAACTTCGACAAGATTAACGAGCCCGGCTACTACGCCGTTTACCCTTCGTTGCATACGCCTGACGGAAAGTTGATTATGAACTATCCTGCTGATGGTTTCTCTGTCGTGTCTGGAGTTGCCGAGCAAAAGTATAGACTGGACAAGAAGAAATTATGGAACAACGACTATTATGCTTTGGCCGACGGCGATAAAAGCTTTATGCAAGATGGCGGGTATTTCTCCTGGCTGGAACGGATGGGGATCTATAAAAGCTATGGTAGCTATCCGGGATTCGATCCGCAGTATCGGGCGAAATGGGAGCGGGCGAAACAACTTGGTTTGGTCTTGTTCGCCGATTCCTCTGGCGATAGCGCCTGGCTGAATGACAATCAGGCAGACGGCCAAAATTTCATCAACACGGCTTCAGCATTTACCCGCTTCTTTAAATCGACCAACGAGATCGACATTCGCCGCGAAGCCGAATGGCAAAAGTTGCGCGAGCCTGCGCATTGGTTGCAACGCACCAAATGGGAATATGAACAGGCGCACAAGCAGCGCAGCGATGCCCATTACGTAGGCGGCAGCCTGGTGCGGCCGGGCGACATGGAGGGAAGCGGGCAATGGTTCAAACAGGTGCTGGAGCTAGGCCTGGATCATTATCAGGACGCTTGGGACATCCACGCCTATCCTCAACAAGCTCCGCATTTCGGCGGCCCCATCGGCAATGGCGAAAGCGAGGATGAACGTGGCGTGCTGGCCGCTTATGCCAGCCTGGGAAGGAAGAACAGTTTGCCTTTCTGGCTGGGCGAGACGGGTGCCAAGGCTATGCATGGCTTGACAGGCCGCCGCTGGCAGGCGGAGCAGGTCGCGAAAATGATCGCTTGGGTTAACAGTCGTAGCGACTACCTCGGCTTGGCTTTCTGCATAGGGCACGAATACGACTTGGCATATGGCCGGATCTGGGACTATTCGATGGGTCACAAGCCCGGCGAGGCGGCTATGTATACCGCGGGCGCATTAATCGACGGCTTGCCTTATCAGGCCTTCGACACCAAGGACGCTCAAATCCAGGCGGCCTATTTCGGCGAAACCTTTATGATTTGGCGGACCGATGAGGCAGTCGGTAATTGGCGGAAGCAGCTTGATCCCGGCAAATCCTGGGTGCTGGTGGATGTAGTAGGCCACATCCAAGAGTTGACGGTTGACACCTCAGGATACGCGGACATCCCGATCTCCGTCAGCCCCGTTTATGTGCTTGCCCGAGCAGATTATGAGCGATTGACCCGGCATTGAAGTCGATCGTTTAGGTTTACGTGGGGCGATTCGACTCCGCGTGAACCTTCATTTAAAAATAACCCAATCTTCATCGAATCTTAATCAAACTTCTAGGTTTCCTCTCATCTTGTGTCTGTAAGCTTTACTCAAACGTAGCAACTTGCGCTTAACGCCGGTTGCGATGACTTTGGGGATGAATGGTTTTCACCGTTCATCATTGAGCGCAGACAAAATAGGGGTTTAACGAATATGCCACTCGGATTAGGTAATATCTTCAACGGGCTCTTTAAGCAATATGGACACACGGTGATCCTATTGCTGAGGTTTATCGACATAGCCATGCTAATCGGTGCCGCTTGGGTTTCTCATTATTTCTGGCTTAATCAGTTCGTCATCGATCAGGATTACCGCATAGTGATCGCCCTGGGCATTTTGGCGGCCATCATTTTTTTCGAAATTGGCCAGGTTTATCGTCCTTGGTGGAATGATGCGATGCGCGGGGAAATCGCGCGTATCGTCAGGGCTTGGGTATCCGCCATTGCGTTGGTTATTTCCATTGTTGCGCTGGTTCGTTTGCAATTCTGGTTCGGCTCCAGTTATCGCTGGATCGTCACCTGGTGGGTGCTGGGATTGTTATTCGTGCTCACTGCCCGTAGCCTGATTTCTCATCTGTTGCAATGGTTGCGTGCTCGTGGCTGGTCTCAGGGGCGTATCGTCATGGTCGGGTTGAACCATATGGCCGTTGCGGTTAGCCGACAGTTGAGTCAGTCATCTTGGGCTGGTTTGCAAGTGATTGGTTATGTCGATGACCCATCCGAAAATCAGCATCCAGTGGGTGATTTTTCGCTACCGCGGCTTGGGGATTTGCAAGATCTCACGTCCATAGTCACCAAGAAAGCCATAGACGAAGTATGGATTGCGTTCCCCGGTGAAGAATCGCTTGCGGAACGCGCGCAATATCAACTGCGGCATCTGCCGGTCAGCATCCGGTTGGTTATAGACTGTTTTGATTTCAAGCAGAGTAAATTCCTCAGTTTGAACACGGTGGCAGGTATTCCGACCCTGGATTTTTCAGTTTCTCCATTGCATGGCGTTAACCGCTATATTAAGGAGATCATGGATAGATTGTTTGCGCTGATCCTGTTGTTACTGATTAGTCCGTTATTGTTACTCATAGCTATCGGCGTCAAGCTGAGTTCCCCCGGCCCAGTGTTTTACCGGCAAGAGCGGGTTGGCTGGAACAATCGTTCGTTCACTATGTTGAAGTTTCGCTCGATGCCGGTGGACGCCGAAGCCAAAACCGGCGCGGTGTGGGCAAAGCCTGGCGAACAACGGGCGACCCGGTTTGGCGGTTTCTTGCGCAAAACCAGTCTTGACGAGCTGCCGCAACTGATCAATGTGCTTAAGGGCGACATGTCCCTGGTCGGGCCTAGGCCCGAGCGCCCGGATTTTGTCGAAGTCTTCAAGGATCAGGTGCCGAATTACATGAAAAAGCACATGGTCAAGGCGGGTATCACTGGTTGGGCTCAAGTCAACGGCTGGCGCGGGGACACAGATTTGAACCAGCGCATCGAACACGATTTGTATTACATCCAGCATTGGTCGGTATGGTTTGATCTGGAAATTGCACTGCGCACTGTACTAACCGGTTTTATCAATAAAAATGCCTATTAAGGAATATACACGCCATGTTTAGATCAATGTTTAGATCAATGTCCCTGATACCGGTCTTGCTGCTGCAAGCCTGCGCTTCAACGCCCGGCATGGAGATGGAGGAGACCAATGGCCCGTTATCGCATATAGAGGTTCCGGTGATGAAAGACGGCAAGTTAGTCAAGGAAAAGGCGCAGATTTCTCAGATCACCGCAGACCTGATTATCGAGCGGGAAAATTCGAAACAGCGGGAGATCAATAATCTCCCGTCTCAGAATGTCCCCATGACCGAATATAGGATCGGCCCGCACGACAGGCTTCAAATCACGGTGTGGGAACATCCAGAACTGAACGATCCGGGAGGTGAGAAAATCGACCC
>JAQTLI010000075.1 GCA_028714995.1 Methylobacter sp.
TGGGGAAGCATTTCCTGATTTGGTTGATGATTATAATTTTTACGCCACTGGCATTGCCAGCGCTGTTAAGTCCAAAAACCATGTCGCTGACTATACGGAAAGACTACAACGCCGCCATCAGTATTTTGGGTGAAAAGGACGAGATTAATAAGGAGCTGATCACGTTGTACAAAAATAACTTAACGTTGATTGCAGCGTTTGCCAATGAATTTCGAGATAGGCATGACGATTCAAATAAATTCAGAAACAGCGGAGACAACATTGGCGAAGCGATAGCCGATATTCCAGGAGATTGGGCGGAATCAGTGAAATTTCAGGCTTACAGCATGGCCTTACGCATGGTCATTTTGTCGAAATGGGCCACTTGGTTGCTGATACCGATAGTGATGGGCTTCATTGCAGGGATTTTCGAGCGGAGACTAAAGTCAGACACATTCAGTCCACCGATACCGCCTATTTACAACACATCGGCTCACATGCTGTTGGCGTTAACCTTCATGGTAATTTTGTGGCTGATTTGCCCCATCCCAATACCTCTGTCAATTATTCCGATATTTGCGGTATTAATCAGCGTTTTTATCAGTCTGGCAATTACGCATTATCCAAATTATTAAAAATCACAGCAGTTGAAGGAAGTTCTGGTGACTTCTGGAAAGTCGAGATTGTTGTGAGGTTAAACCGCTACGACTTCTATTGACTCTTGATAAGTTATGATAACACATGAGAAGTCGACAGTTGGGCGACAACGGTATCCATTAGAAGTCGAGAGAAGTTTTTTGAAGTCGTAACAAGTCTTAAAACAAAAGGCGCAATCTATACTAAATCAAAACCAGGTCAACCTAGCAGTATGTACATGCTGATATGGATGCAAGACATAGTGCAATTAGCGAGATGATGGGCTGATTGTTGGCGAAAAAAATATGGGTGTTCTGAGTCTGGACTCAGATTGTGGCGTCTCTTTCTAAGTCTGAGAAGTTGCTGATCTTGATTGCCCCATCTGGGAAGCGTGCCACGACCTCCAACTCACCCCCCATCGCCTCGATGTGACTGCGCAGGGTGGAAATGTACATATCGGCGCGCTTTTCGATCTTGGCAATTGAGGGCTGTTGGACGTGCAGCAGCTCTGCCAGCATCTTCTGCGACAGGCCGCGTGCTTTTCGCAACTCGTTGAGGGGCATCTCAGCAAGCCACGTCTGAGCCTTGGCTTCTGCCCTTGCACGAGACTCGGGCAACATTTGTGCGCGCAGTTCAGAAAATTTATTAGCCATTGATCAGCCCTTCCTTTTGAAGTTGCATCAGGTGTTCATCGTAGAGTCGGTCGGCAATGGGAACGTGGATGTCGTACCAACGGTTGTCACCGGTCTTGTCGCCCCCGATCAGCAGAATTACACTGCGCCGAGGATCGAACGCGTACAGCGTGCGCAGCGGTCTGCCATCGTGTTGGGTGCGAAGCTCTCGCATATGACTGTGTTTTGAACCGTTGATGCCGTTGCTGTGGGGGAAGCCCAAAGTCGGGCCTCGTTCTTCCAGCAAACGGGCGGAGGCGTCCAACGAAACTTGTTCATCTTCAGACAAGCTGTTCCACCACTCTCCGAATTCATCGGTATATTCTATATCCCAACTCATGTCATCAATATAGCCTTGATGGAATATTTCGTCAATGGAATAAACAAATTTCCTTAAAAGGATGTTGATGATTTAAAACTGCCCACTCTTAGTGCCTGTCTGAAAATAACCTGTACAGTTCAATCGCAGCAAACAATATACCAAGGTGGTTGATTAACAGAAGTTGTACAACTTATTTTTGGACAGGCACTTAGTCGATTGAGGGCTGAAATCACACAAAGATTGATGAGTTTAAATTTACAGTGACTTAGCTTGCGCAACATCACTGATTTAGTCTTTCTCACTTAATTCAATCAGATATTTTTCCCACGTCAAAAGAGCCGCTTTTTTTTCTTGCAAATAATCGTATCGATCATAGTGCTTAGAACTTACATCGTTAAGCGCATGGTTCTGTATTCGATCTCTAATGCTTTTTTCGATACCTATTTCCCCCATTCTAGTTTTTACAGTTCGACGCAAGTCCCTTGGGGTAAATTCCAGTACACTGTCAATTCGAGTAATCGCATGCGCCAATGATGTTTTATGGATTGGTTTTTCTTCGTTATATCTGCCGGGAAAAATGTATTTCGAGTCCCTAGAATACAACCATAACCTATCGATCAATTCCTTTGCTAGAGGGGTTATAGGCAAAATAAGCCAACGTTTATTTTTGATCCGCTCTGGAGGTGCACTCCAAATCATCGCTTCAAAATCAAATTCCTCTTTCAATGCCCCGCACAATTCCCAGGGGCGACAACCGTAGATGATGAGCAACTTAGTTACCAGGTGAAATTGTTCCTGAATGGTAGGGTCATGCCAAATTTGCTTAATCTCTGCAAATGATAAGTTTCTTTCTCCCGATATTTCGGCGCTGGTGTCTATAGGAATGGCATCAACAGGGTTTGTTGTTATTTGAAACGTAACGTCATTGGATAAATTCTTTGGATCGTTATCGTGGTAGACACCGAGTTTAAATGCTCTCCGTAAATATGAGCGAATTCGGTTAGCTTGTACATTCGAGCCGCGAGAAATAATTGTGTGAAGGATTTTTCTGATGTGTGCAGGAGTAATATCCTTGGCCTGTAATGGCAAAATATCCTTGCAGTTATATTTGAGATCAACGTCGACTTTTTGCCACGATCGCTTGCCATCATAAATCATGCATTTGACATAGTAGTCAAACAAATCAGCAACGGTTCCATGTTTTTGCATAACCAATAATTGCGGATCTTGGCCTTGATTAATCTTAGCTCTGACTTCGCGGCATTTATCGCGAGCATCTGACAAGGAAACGGAAGGATAGCGTCCCAGACTAAAAAATTTTTGCTTACCATTTCCTCCTGAATATTGAATAAAAAAAGACACGCTACTGGCTGGCGTAACTTTTATGCCAAACCCTTTATCGGCTCCTTTTTCATAAAGTCGGTACGCGGATGGTTTGGGTTTGAGTCCTTTAATCGATTTATCTGTAAACATTTTTCGTGGTCACTTCATGGTCACTTGAGTAGCGCAACATAAGGTTGCAAAGTGAAACAATGATAAACAAGTATTGGTTAAAAAGCCAATAGATTCAATGTATATAGCTATATATGGAAATTTATAGAATCATGTAATAACACTAGTCGTGTTGACTGTTAATCATTAGGTCGGCGGTTCGAGCCCGTCCGGGGGAGCCAAGTAAATCAAAGCCCTACATGCAAATGTAGGGCTTTTTTTTTGTCTGCAATTTTTCGGTCTATCTGCGGTCCACTCCAAAAGGTCATTAAGTCGCTTGACTCGCATTTTTACCCTAAGATTCCGATTAGTTTTTCCTTGCAAATACTTGTTGTTGGGTTTGTCAGGAAGTTTGTCTAAAAATTAATTGTCGGTTGTGACGAAGAATAGGGTGGCTCCTTACTTGTTTATTTAGAAAGACCCCTCACCATAAGCATCTTGGTTTTATTTACATCATCGAGATTGTTTTTGCCGATGGGTGGCTTGAAGATCATCATTCAGCATACTTTTAACGTACTATGGATTATTAGGAGCTATTATGAAGCACACAGTTTTATTTTCGATACTTATGGTGACCTTGAGCAGTTTTGCAGTCACTGGTTGTGATCAAGGTCAAAAAACGGCGAAAGTGGGTCAAGCTGTGGTAAAAAAATACACACAAGCGACGACTTTAGAGGGTGTGATCAGTGATAACAAAGGAGTGATTAAAACGGGCATGGTGGACGTGACTGATGAAAGCGGTCTTCTTATTAATCATGTGGCTGTGGACAATGGCCATTATCGCGTGGAAATTCCAGCCAATACAATTTTACCAATTTTGTTGACGTTTTCCTCTGAATCTAGCGCGGAGAAATTAGTTACCGCAGTCATTAATGACACGATTACGAACTATTCTATTAATCCATCAACGACGACTATTGCTAAAGCGGCAAAAGCGATGGGTGGTTATACTCATGCCAACATGGTCCGCGCTGCGGAAAAAACCATACACACTCCTGATGCTAACAAAACCACTACTGGTTGGCGCGGTGATCCGACTACGCAGTATGGCGGTTGGCACTAATGGATCAATGTGTTAATCACCATGCAAAAATTACCAGGGAATCGGGGAAATTAACATTGAAAACTTTTCAGATACCGAGATTACTGATTACTAAATAAATATCTTATATTATTTTGGCTGAAAAGATTTGTGTTGAGAACTGGAAAGTGGGTTGTGTTGATTTAAATTTTTGATTAATTTATTCACAATCCTTCCCAAGACTAAGCGCGCAATCCCGTGGTCATGTTTCAACACACCGTTGAATCAAAATATACATGCTTCTATTAATTGCAATATGGGCTGAAATGCTAAGATTTATCACAAAGCAAACATAGCATTCTTGGTATCAGGCGCTATTTAAGGTATTCGAATAAAGAGGTGTTTTATTACCGCGAAGGTCTTATTCTGCCAATAACTATTTGCTGCTAGTAGACTTCGAAATTCAGCTGAAATCTGCTTAACTTTGTGCCCCGTACTGTATTCACCACGAACAGGTTAAGTCAACTCCATTAAAGCCCCGTTTGCCGGCATCCTTTATGCCGGCAAACGGGTTTTTATCAGGTCAGTTTTTTATACTTCAAACGATGAGGATTATCAGCATCACTGCCTAAGCGGCGATGACGGTCGGCTTCGTAGTCTTCATAGTTGCCCTCAAACCAGACCACATTACTGTCGCCCTCAAACGCCAGCATATGCGTGGCGATCCGATCCAGAAACCAGCGGTCATGCGAAATGACCACTGCGCAACCGGGGAAGGCGAGTAACGCTTCTTCCAGTGCGCGCAGGGTTTCAACGTCCAGATCGTTTGTCGGTTCGTCGAGCAACAATACATTGCCGCCGGTTTTTAGCAGTTTGGCTAAATGCACACGGTTGCGCTCACCGCCGGAAAGATCTCCGATCCGTTTTCCTTGATCAGCGCCTTTAAAGTTAAAACGTCCGACGTAAGCACGTGATGGCGTTTCATATTTCCCTACAGTAATCAAATCCAACCCATCAGAAATTTCTTCAAAGACGGTTTTTTTCGGATCCAGGTTATCACGCAACTGATCAACATAGGCGAGTTGAACGGTTTGTCCCAGTGTTAAGGCGCCCGAGTCGGGCTTGTCAACGCCGGCCATCATGCGGAACAGCGTGGTTTTACCTGCGCCGTTCGGGCCGATGATGCCGACGATGCCGCCGGGCGGTAGTTTAAAACTCAAGCCGTTGAATAACAGCTTGTCGCCGAAAGCCTTGCTGATGTTGTCGGCCTCAATCACCACGTCGCCCAAACGAGGTCCGGGCGGAATATAAATTTCCTGGGTTTCGTTGCGTTTTTGCACGTCGGATGAAGACAGCTCTTCAAAGCGCGCCAATCGTGCTTTGCTTTTGGCATGGCGACCTTTGGGATTGGAGCGCACCCATTCCAACTCTTCTTTCATAGCTTTTTGGCGGGAAGATTCTTGTTTTTCCTCCTGCAACAGTCGGTTGCTTTTTTGTTCCAGCCAGCTGGAGTAATTTCCTTCCCATGGAATGCCGGAACCTCTGTCAAGTTCCAGAATCCAGCCGGCAACATTATCCAGGAAGTAGCGATCATGCGTGACAGCGACCACAGTTCCGGGATAATCATGCAGGAACCTTTCCAGCCAGGCGACCGATTCCGCGTCCAAATGGTTGGTCGGCTCGTCCAATAACAGCATGTCGGGGTTTGAAAGTAATAACCGGCATAATGCCACGCGGCGCTTTTCACCGCCTGATAGCGTAGTGACATCTGCATCCCAATCCGGCAGCCGCAACGCATCGGCAGCGACTTCGAGTTTGCGATCCAGATTGTGGCCGTCACAGGCATTAATAATATCTTCCAGACGAGCCTGATCTGCGGCTAGTTTATCGAAATCCGCATCCGGATCGGCGTAGGCAGCATAAACTGCATCAAGTTGTTGCAATGCTGCCTTGATTTCTGCCACAGCTTCTTCAATATTGCCGCGCACTGTTTTACCGGGATCCAGCTGCGGTTCCTGCGGCAGGTAACCGATGTTAATGCCTTTTTGCGGGATTGCTTCGCCTTCAATATCCTTATCTATGCCCGCCATGATTTTGAGCAGAGTCGATTTACCAGAGCCATTTAAACCCAGTACGCCGATTTTTGCGCCGGGAAAAAAAGACAACGATATATCCTTAAGTATATATTTCTTGGGTGGGACAATTTTGCCAACCCGATTCATTGAGAATATGTATTGCGCCATATTGTTTAGTTCATCAGTTTAAGGTTTATAGAGGGTACCAGAAGTAGGCGTTTTAGGCGCAGCTTTCGCTCCAGCTTACGCTAACTAAGTATCTACATAATCCACATGGATGTGGTGAATGCAGATATTGCATAATGCCATGGATGGCGTGTAGTAGAGTAAAGCTTACCGCTCCTGCTCACGCACCTTAGCTACATCCATGTAGGCAATGCAGGAGCAATTATCGAGGAGCAAATATCTGTCTTTGTAGGCAACGCGATGCTGACTATTATTTCATGATAATTATAAATTTTTAATAGTTGATAGATGTTGAATCAAACTTTGTTCATCAAATTTCATGACCATGCGCGTTTCCGTATAAAAATTGAAGAGATTGGTGTTGTAAAGAGACAGGTAGGAAGAATCTAAATAGTAAGAAGTGGAAGAGAGTAGGACTTGAGCGGGGGTATTCGAATTGGATAAAATGGTTTTGACTCAATAGTATTTGTGCACAGCAACAATCAATGATTTGGAATTGTTATTAAAAGGGCTGATCAAGGCCCAATAAGTAATCGTAAGTCATTGATATTTTATATTATTATCGGATTGCTATATTTTTATACAATCTAAAAAAACCGTAATAAAAACCGTAGCTAAGCGACAAATAAAACAATCAATCCACAAAGTTATCAACAGGTTTTGTGAATAACTATCGGGCATGTATTAGCTGTTGTGTTTGGAGTAAGAGCATTTTTCGTTCCCTGAGGAGAGTGTGGGAACGAGAAAACTTATTAAATACTGGGTAATTGCTCGGAAAAGTCAGGAATGAGATTTGAATGGCGGTTTGGGTGTTCGAATTGGATAAAATGGTTTCGACTCAATGTATTTGTGCACAGCAACAATCAATGACTTAGGGTTGTTTTTAAAAGGACTGATCAGGCCCCCATAAGTAATTGTAAGTCATTGATATTTTGTATCATTATTGGATTGCTGTATTTTTATACAATCTAAAAAAACCGTAATAAAAACCGTAGTTAAGCGACAGATAAAACAATCAATCCACAGAGTTATCAACAGGTTTTGTGAATAACTGTCGGGCATGTATTAGCTGTTGGATAGCATTTCTCGTTCCCTCACCGGAGTGTGGGGAACGAGAAAAGTTTTCAAATATTTGGTAAATATTCTGGAAGGTGTTGGCGAATATCTGCGGCACTATGTTTAGTGATATTTTTATCAAGTTCAAAACTGACCAGTTTTTTAATCTGTTCCGACAATTGGTCTCGCAGCAGGCCAAGAAAAGACGGGTCTGCAATAATGAGTAATTGTTTAAACTTGTTTGCGTTGTGTGCTTCTTCCAGATGCTGGGCAACACTATGCGCGAAACTGTCGGCTTCGTGTTTTTTCGGGTCGGTTGGTTGCTCAAAAGTGTGGCCGCCTGCGCCGGAGCTTTTGATCTTTCCCGGCAGGTCAGTAGTCATTTCCCGGTCATGTAGACGACTTTCCGTATGCGCTATACTTTCAATTTCCTCCAAGGGAGAAGAGGGTGTGTCAGCAGTAAAAATGCGTGCACGACTGCTATCGGCAACGAGTATCCAGGTTGATTTCATATTTAATTCCTCTGCGACAGATTTGTTTAAAGAACACGCTACTTACAAACTCCTTTGAGCCTAAAAATCAGCTTGTCTTGAATAGTTCACTGTTAGGATAGAGAAGTCAGCTCTTTCAATCAATAAGTAGCAATACTTATACGATCGAGTGTAGCGGGCCGATAAGCAAGCAATAGGTATTAGAAATAACGCGTATAGAAGACTTGGTTAGTAGCTTTGTTTTTGTTGTCATCTTGGTCACACAAAAGCGTGCAGACGGAGTAAAATGTTTAATCCCGCAGGTGGGAATAAATCACGTTTATGATTGTTCCTCCAAATGTTCGGGTAAATTTGCATATTAATATACATCTATTCATCCAATTAATAATCACTTCATGCAACCAGCGTTTGTTCATTTAAGACTGCATACCGAATTCTCACTGGTCGACGGGATCGTCAAGATTAAACCGTTGGTTAAGCGCCTGGCTGAATTGAATATGCCGGCTGTGGCCGTTACAGAGCACGCTAATCTGTTCTCGTTGGTCAAGTTTTATAAGGCTGCAATGGGGCAAGGCATCAAGCCGATAGCCGGTTCTGATGTGCTGATTTTCAATCCTGAAGAGCCTGCCACGCCTTATCGGTTGACCTTGCTGGTCAATAATCACATGGGTTATATAACGCTGACCGAGCTGATTTCAAAAGCATATCAGGAAGGCCAGCATCAGGGTGTGCCGATGCTTAGGCAGGAGTGGATAGAAGCCAATCATAACGGACTGATTGCTTTGTCCGGAGCGATGAGCGGGGAGATAGGCAAGGCGCTGTTAGCCGAAAACCATGATGCGGCCAAACGGCTGGCGGAGTTTTGGGGCGGGTTGTTCGAGCAAAGCTTTTATCTGGAATTGCAGCGGGTCGGCAAGCCCGAAGAGGAACGCTATATCGCCGCCGCCGTTGAGCTGGCTATAGAAACCGGGTTGCCGGTGGTGGCTACCAATGATGTCAGGTTTGTTTACAAAAAGGATTTCGATGCCCATGAAGTCCGGGTTTGTATCAATCAGGGGCGTGTACTGGATGATAATCGCCGCCCCAAAGACTACACCGATCAGCAGTATTTACGCAGCACCGAGGAAATGCTGGAGTTGTTTGCCGATATTCCGGAGGCGTTGGAAAACACCGTAGAAATCGCAAAACGCTGTAATTTAAAACTGACCCTGGGACAAAATTTCCTGCCGGATTTTCCTGTACCCGAAGGCATGAACCTGGGCGAGTTTATGGCCGAGGAGGCCATGAAAGGCCTGGAAGAGCGTTTGCAACATCATCCGGCGGTGGGGAAGGGGACGGATGAGGAAAATCGGCGCGTTTATGATGAGCGCCTGGATTTCGAGCTGAAAATGATTACCCAGATGGGTTTTCCCGGCTATTTCATGATCGTTGCCGATTTTATTCAGTGGGCAAAAAACAATTTTATTCCGGTCGGCCCGGGGCGGGGTTCGGGGGCGGGATCATTGGTTGCTTATGCACTTAAAATTACTGACTTGGATCCTATCGAATTCGATCTGCTGTTTGAGCGGTTTTTGAATCCTGAGCGGATTTCCATGCCCGA
>JAQTLI010000076.1 GCA_028714995.1 Methylobacter sp.
GGTTCGGGAAGACATAAGCTCCTCTTGCATTACCTAACGTTACGGAAAGGGACGCACCGACTTGTTAGGTTGGGCAGCGCAATGATCAGGTAAGGTAACAACTAATGGGGTAGCGCCTAAGGCCTTGATGAACTGTGTAGGAGTCTTATCGCTGAACTGGAAAGAGAACGAAAGTAGATCCCTACACAGCTATCACCTGCAATGATACACCACTTAAAGATTCTTGGTATTGACCCGCAGTTAGATAGCCTGTTCTTATGGTGGAATCGGAAGGTACGTAAAGTTTACTCGACAAAATTCCTTAATAGGTGTAGATAAGAGGAGAGTAAGTAGGCCGATCCAAACTTGGATTAGTCTCTTTATGACCTAGGGAAAAAATAAAGGGAAAATCTAGGGGAATAAGCAGTCTCTAATTAACCTAAAACACTTGTAACTACTGGTCTGGAGGGGTTTATGGGCATGTTGAAAGAATTTAAAGAATTTGCTGTCAAAGGCAATGCGATTGATATGGCCGTCGGCATAATCATCGGCGCTGCTTTTGGCAAAATAATTTCATCCCTTGTTGCTGATGTCATTATGCCGCCAATCGGCGTACTAATCGGAGGTGTAGACTTTAGCAAACTGGCACTAACCATGAAAGAAGCCGTTGGAGATGCACCTGCCGTAACACTTAATTATGGAAACTTTATTCAGTCCCTAATTGATTTTACGATCATTGCCTTTGCAATTTTCATGGCGGTAAAGATTATCAATAATCTCAAGAAAAAAGAGGCAGCGGCTCCAGAATCGTCCAAGGAAGAACTATTGTTAACCGAAATCCGGGATTTACTCAAAGCAGGAAAATGAATTTTTACCAATTTCTCGTTTTACGCACAATTCCTTCTAGCTTCAATCAACACATCAAAGGTGATCACAATGAAATATTTATATAAATCAGCTGCCGCTTTTTTGCTTTTGCTTCCCTTAAGCATGGTGAGTTTTGCCGCAGAACCGCAAAAACCGGCCGAACCGATGACAGGCATGGGTATGCATCAGGGTATGGGTATGATGGGGATGGGCGGCATGACCGAAGAACAAAAAAATCAACATTTGCGCGCCATGCAGGAACACATGCTAAGCATGCATGACCTTTCAAATCAGATTTTGGCGGAGAAAGATCCCGCTAAAAAAGAAGCCCTTAAAAAGCAACAACTGGAACTCATGAAAGCACATCATGCTCAAATGATGGAACATAACCAGCAAAAGATGCAAGAACATAAGCAGTAAATGATTAGAGGGAGAGGGGCGAATAAGAATTCGCCCCTCAACTTCATTTACCTAAACGACTCAACAAAAGTGGCTAGTTATCCCTTCGAAAACCGTAACGTACCATTTTCAATATCCACTTTTATAGTGTCACCTGCTACAAACACACCCGCCAGTATCTCCTGAGCCAGTGGGTTTTCAAGTTGATGTTGTATAGCGCGTTTCATAGGTCTGGCGCCATAAACCGGATCAAATCCTGCCTCACCCAACAAATCCAGGGCATCTTCAGTGATTTCAAAGCCGATTTCACGATCCAGCAAACGCTTGCGCAAATATTCAATCTGAATGCCGGAGATGGCTCTGATCTGGCTGCGCCCTAACGGATGGAAAACAACTGCCTCGTCAATCCGGTTAATGAATTCGGGCCTAAAATGAAAGCCGACAATTTCCATGACGGCGGCTTTCATTTCGTTGTAATTAGCCTCGCCTGACAACTCCTGAATACGATCAGAACCCAGGTTTGAAGTCATCACGATCACGGTATTCCTAAAATCAACGGTTCTGCCCTGACCATCGGTTAAGCGGCCATCATCGAGCACTTGCAGCAAGACATTGAAGACATCCGGATGCGCTTTTTCAATTTCATCCATCAGGATAACCGAGTACGGTTTACGCCTGACTGCCTCGGTCAGATAACCGCCTTCTTCATAGCCGACATAGCCAGGAGGTGCGCCAATCAAACGAGCGACGGAATGTTTTTCCATAAACTCGGACATATCGATGCGCACCATCGCATCGCTGGTATCAAACATGAATTCAGCCAGAGCCTTGCACAGCTCGGTTTTACCTACGCCGGTCGGGCCGAGGAACAGAAACGAACCACTAGGCCTGTTGGGATCGGACAATCCGGCTCTGGCGCGGCGTATGGCATTGCTGACAGCCTTAAGCGCCTCTTCCTGCCCGATAACCCGTTTACCCAAGTACTCTTCCATATGCAACAATTTATCGCGCTCACCTTCCATCATTTTGGACACCGGAATGCCTGTCCATTTTGACACCACTTCGGCGATTTCCTCTTCAGTGACCTTGTTGCGCAACAAGGTCATCTTAGGCGCTTCAGTTGGTGCGGCTGCATTCAGCTGTTTTTCCAGTGCGGGAATAATGCCGTATTGCAATTCCGACATGCGCGCCAAATCGCTAGCCCGGCTTGCCGCTTCCAGTTCGGTTCTGGCCTGCTCCAACTTTTCTTTAATGGATGCTGAGCCTTGTAAGGAGGCTTTCTCCGCCTTCCAGATTTCTTCCAGATCGGAATATTCTTTTTCCAGCCCGGCGATTTCTTCCTCCAGAATTTCCAGGCGTTTTTTGGAGGCTGCATCCGATTCTTTTTTAAGCGCTACCTGCTCGATTTTTAACTGGATCAAACGCCGGTAAAGCTTGTCCATCTCCTCCGGTTTTGAATCGATTTCCATACGAATGCGGCTGGCTGCTTCATCAATCAGGTCAATGGCTTTATCCGGCAACTGCCGGTCGGCAATGTAACGGTATGACAAGCTTGCCGCCGCAACGATGGCCGGATCAGTAATATCAACGCCGTGATGCACTTCGTATTTTTCCTTCAGACCGCGCAGAATAGCCACGGTATCTTCAACGGTAGGCTCATCAACCAGCACTTTCTGGAAACGCCGTTCCAGTGCGGCATCTTTTTCAACATATTTGCGATATTCATCCAGCGTCGTCGCACCGACGCAATGCAATTCGCCGCGCGCCAGAGCCGGTTTCAGCATGTTACCGGCATCCATCGCGCCTTCTGCCTTGCCTGCGCCGACCATGGTATGCAACTCATCAATAAACAGAATCACCTGGCCTTCCTGTTTGGCAAGGTCGTTTAAAACCGCTTTCAGGCGTTCTTCAAATTCGCCGCGAAACTTGGCGCCGGCAATCAATGCCGCCATATCCAAGGCCAGCACCCGCTTGCCCTTGATTCCTTCAGGCACCTCACCATTGACGATACGTTGCGCCAGACCTTCAACAATCGCCGTCTTGCCCACACCCGGCTCACCGATCAGCACCGGATTATTTTTGGTGCGGCGTTGCAACACCTGAATGGTGCGGCGGATTTCATCATCCCGTCCGATGACAGGATCAAGCTTACCTTGTTCCGCGCGTTCGGTTAAATCGATGGTATATTTTTTCAAAGCTTGGCGCTGATCTTCGGCATTGGGGTCATCCACAGCCTGTCCGCCGCGCATGCTGTCAATCGCTTTTTCCACCGCCTGTCTGCTGGCGCCGACTTTTCTAAGAAGGTCTTGCAAAAACCCCCTTTCGTCAAAAGCAGCCAATAAAAACAGCTCGCTGGAGATGAATGTATCGTTGCGCTTTTGGGCTAATTTATCGGTTAAATTAAGCAACCGTGATAATTCGTTGGAAATCTGAACATCACCGCCGGCACCTGAAACGGTTGCAGTACGATCCAGTTCCTTAACCAGCTCTGCCCGCAGCGTTTGGGTATTGACGCCAATCTGGGCCAGCAAAGGCTTGATGCTGCCACCTTCCTGTTCCAGCAATGCCATCATGACATGAACCGGCTCAATGAATTGATGGTCTTTGCCCAAGGCCAGACTTTGTGCATCAGCCAGTGCTGTTTGAAACTTGCTGGTTAATTTATCCATTCGCATGCATGTGCCTCATAAAGGAGTTATTTAAGTTGATACTGACATGGGGGATAACCTAACTATTTTCAAGCAAACTATTTAAATCCCGCACTTCAGAACACCCGGCCAACAATCGGCAGCTGATAATTTCGATATATTCAGAGCCACCTAACTGGTGTTAATCGAACTGCTTAAAATATGCTAATGACAGTTCCATAAAAAAAACAGTACAATAGGCCGCGTCAGAAAACAGATGTTGAGTTAAGGGATTCCTATGTTGTTAGGTTGTCCGGTTATCAATGTTGTAGTTCTGTGTTAACCGTAAGTTTTTATTTTAGGAGTTTCAAAATGGCAACAGGCACTGTAAAGTGGTTTAACAACACAAAAGGCTTTGGTTTTATTGCACCTTCTGAAGGTGGCGAAGATGTTTTCGTTCATCATTCAGTCATTCAGGGCGAAGGTTTTAAAACTTTGACTGAAGGCCAAACCGTCAGTTTTGACATCGAATCTGGTCCAAAAGGCTTAACTGCCGCTAATGTTTATCCAAAATAAGAGATATTCGGATTCAAAAAAGGCCCTTGCGAGTAATCACAAGGGCCTTTTTTATGTCTACCGTCTTACATGACGCCTTTAAAAAGCTATTTTAAAGGGCGACCCTTGGCGTCTTTATTAATATGTCCGGTAAAAAGCAAAACCGCATCGATAAACCCCCAGAGTGCACCATAGCCAACGGTAGCAGCTGTAACAGCCAGCTGAGCAAGACCGAGCTTGTAATGACCCAAATAAAACCGATGTGCCCCGGTAAAGCCTAAAAACAATGCCAATACGGCGGCAACGTATTTATATTTAACGGCTTTAGGCGGCTCTAAA
Organism: Methylobacter sp.; assembly: GCA_028714995.1. Classification (GTDB taxonomy): domain Bacteria; phylum Pseudomonadota; class Gammaproteobacteria; order Methylococcales; family Methylomonadaceae; genus Methylobacter_A. The sequence goes on from JAQTLI010000076.1 coordinate 4,767, forward strand.
TACGCCCCTACCAACCTAATATTGCTTGCACTGGTTTCATTAGCGTCAAAGATAACATCATCATCCGGGTCTGGCGGCACATCTGCCACCCAGTCATCTATATGAAACTCAAAAAACTTTCCTTCACTTCTTACCACGCCGGCTTGTGTATCCGGATCATAGCTCTCAATCTGTCCAATCATCTATCGTTTACCTTTAATAACGTAAGAACACTTTCTATTTTTAATCATTTGTGTTCACTCAACTAGCCACTACACGCTGATTTATGCATCATGCAAACGTACGGCTAAAACATCACATGTGGCGTAATGCAGCACGCCGTTTGCAGTCGAACCCAGCAACAAAGCAAATCCATGTCGCCCATGCGACCCGACTACGATCAAATCAACCTTGTTTTCCTCGGCAACCCTGATTATTTCCAGTTTAGGACTACCCATTTCCATCCATTGACAGTCTTCAGCAACATTTAGTTTTTCAGCCAGTTTAGCCAATCTCTTTTTTGCCGCCGCCATTAACTCTGCAGTTAAATCCAAATCAAATGGAATAGCCGGTCCGTAGGCCGCATCGGTAATCAGCAAATTGTCCATCACGTGAACAATACTGAGTTTTGCCTGATATTTATCGGCCAAATCCCTTGCTCTCTTTGCAACAGTTTCCCCATGTTCAGAAAAATCGGCCGCCAGTAGTATATGTTTATAACTTTCCATGAATCCTCCTATTTAATTCCGGCAACATCAGGAAACAATAATGCCATCACCTGATAAGATCCCAGTATGTATAAAAACGCCAAGCCTAAACTGAAAACTAATGTTTGCCCCAACGCATTGCGAATAATATGCCCGATAACCGCCCAATGCCAAATCATTAAAGCTATCATTACAAAAAATGCCAATAAAGCACCTCTCCCCAGCATCATTGAGGCCATTCCCGGCAGGGCAAAAAAGCTAATCAGTGCATCCGTACCTAATAAAGCGCAGGCTGTTAGATCAAACCGCTCCAGTCTTCGAGCTACATACAACATAATCCAGCTAAATCCGACAACCAATAAAACTCCGACAACAGCCTGCAATAAAGAATTAAGCCAATTAGTGCGGATATTCATCATTAAAAAACTAATGCCGACATCAACAACCACTAATATTCGCAGTAGCCACACAGAATTTGGTAAGTTCTGCGGCCCTTTTTTAAACAGGCATATATCAAATAATAATTTTATGATTTCGAACATTAACTTTTACCTTATCGCTTCTATCCGTTCCTCTGCGTCCATCCAGGCTGCCTCCGCGTCGTCCAGCGCCTTATCGACTTGAACCTTTCTTTCCATCAGCTTTTTTAAATTCTCTTTTTCCGATTCTGCATAAATATTAGGATCAGCCAATTGATGCTCCAGCTGCCTTTGTTCATTATGATACTTCTCAACAGTTAGCTCCGCTTTTTTCAGCGCATCAAATAAGGGTTTATGTTTTTGTCTGCGTTCTGCATCCAGCTTTCTCTGATCTTTCCGCGATACTGTCTGCGCAGCATCAACGACAGTTTTTTCTTCGCCTTTTTTCTGCTCTGCCAGCCATAGCCGGTAATCTTCAAGATCACCATCGAAAGGCTGCACTTTACCCCCTGACACCAATAATAACTGATCGGTAACGGAGCGCAACAAATGCCGGTCATGTGAGACAACCACTATGGCACCTTCATAATCCTGCAACGCCACACTTAAGGCATGGCGCATTTCCAGATCCAAATGATTGGTCGGTTCATCCAATAATAAGAGGTTGGGATTTTGGTACACCAACAGCGCCAAGACTAATCGCGCTTTTTCTCCGCCGGAAAATGGCCTGACAGCTTCCAAAACCTTATCGCCGCGAAAATCAAAACCGCCCAAGAAGTTGCGTAAATCTTTTTCGGTGGCCTGTTTATCCAGCTGCTGTAAATGCCACAAGGGACTTTCATCAATACGCAGTTGCTCCAGTTGATGCTGGGCAAAATAGCCAATTTTTAACGCTTCCGCTTCATTCCTTTTACCGGATAAAGGCTGCATATCGCCTGCTAGCACTTTAATCAAGCTGGATTTTCCGGCGCCATTCGGCCCCAATAGCCCGATACGGTCACCCGGCGATATGGACAGTCCCGCCTGTTTAATCACGCAGGTTTGTCCGTACCCGATATCAACCTTATCCAGCTTTAATAAGGGATTAGGCATTTTTTCCGGTTTGGCAAAGCTAAAATCAAAAGGGGAATCGACATGCGCCTGTGAGATCAGTTCCATGCGCTCCAGGGCTTTGATTCGGCTTTGCGCTTGCCTGGCTTTAGTGGCTTGCGCCTTGAACCTGTCAACAAAGCTCTGAATATGCGCGATTTCTCGTTGCTGCTTTAGATAGGATGACTGTTGTTGCGCAAGTTTTTCTGCGCGCATGCGTTCAAATGCAGAATAATTGCCGGTATAAATTTCGGCTTTGTTCTGTTCAATATGCACGATGTGATCGGTAATGGTATCCAGAAAATCCCGATCATGAGAAATCAGCAACAAGGTGCCGGGATATTTGCATAACCAGTCCTGCAGCCAGATCACCGCGTCCAGATCTAGATGGTTGGTGGGCTCATCGAGCAACAATACGTCTGAACGACACATCAAGGCCTGAGCCAGATTAAGACGCATACGCCAGCCGCCGGAAAATGAACTGACTGCGTTTTGCTCCTGATCCGCAGTAAAACCCAAACCGCTCATTAACCGTGAGGCTCTGGCCTGCGCTGTATAACCACCGATGATTTCCAATGCGGCATGTAATTCTGCCTGTTTCAAGCCGTCATCGGCCTGTTCGGCAGCAAGCAATTGCTGTTGCAAACGCCTTAATGGCTGATCACCGTCAATGACATAATCAATGGCAGAGCAGGCGGTGGCAGGCGTTTCCTGGGCAACATGTGCGATTTCCAGGCCCGGCGGCATGGAAAAATCACCCTCATCCAAATGCAGCCCCCCCCTAACCAAGGCAAACAAGCTGGATTTACCCGCGCCATTAGCCCCGGTAAAACCTACTTTCTGGCCTTTATGGATGGTGAAAGAAGAGTTGGCAAACAACACCCGTGCGCCACGGCGTAAGGCTATATTTTTAAAATTCAGCATGAGAGTACAGCCTAAAATAGGCTAAATAAAGGAGGGAGAAAACAAATAAGACCATTGCAAATCTATATCACCACGAAGCGCACGAATAACTGGGCTCCGTGGTAAAAACAGGACAAGTAAATCAATAAGATCCGTAACTATTCCAAATTGAAGTATAAAGTCGAAGTATCAAGCGGCACGCTCAATCATTTTTTCCGCCTGTTCTGCAAACTGCTCAAGATTGCCTTTTTTAACGGTTTCCACAGGAATTACCAGTGCCGTGCTCAAATTGATATAGATATAAACATAGCGTTTGCCGTATTCCACCCTGACCAAATCTCCCCAGGCCATTTTATGTTTGCCGCTGGGTGATTTCTCGAGCAGATAATTGGGATTTGCCGGATCTATGCTCAAGGTATATGTACCGAACATATTGATTTTTTCTTTATTGGTGTAATTTTTAAGTATCTGCCGGCGCAAATCCAGCATCATGATTTTAGGCGACAGCCAGGCCCAAAGAATGGCGATAACGATGATATATGCCGATGAATTCTTGTCGCCATAATAAAAATAATAAAAAGCGCCGATAAGCGCCATGATGCCCGGCACTATCCATCGGTTCTTTTTTATATTGTTCTGTATATCTTCATTTCTCATGAACTGTATTTCATTAAAATGGATTAAATCTTCTTCGCGGAATTCGTATTCAATTTCAAACATGTTTCTTATCTTTATTAATGGTTTTAAAAAATTTTAATGCATTTTTATTTTTGCATGAGCGCTGCGTCTGAATAAGTTAGAAAGCGTCAACATTGCCGTTCTAAAATAACCGTGTATCGCCACCTGATGCATTTTATACAGGGACAGATAAACCACTCTGGCTATAAACCCGCCGATGCTCACCGTACCCATCAGGTTGCCCATCAGATTTCCTACCGTGGTGTATTTGCCGAGTGAAACCAGCGAGCCGTAATCATGATAAACATAATTCACCAATTTCCTGCCTTTTAACCGGTTAACAATTGATTTGCTTAAAGTCGATGCCTGCTGATGAGCGGCCTGCGCCCGTGGCGGTACATTTCCATCATGCCCCGGCCAAGGACAAGCAGCGCAATCACCCATTGCAAAAATATCATCATCATTGGTTTTTAAGGTTTGATCAACTATCAATTGATTAATATTATTGGTTGCCAGGCCATCAAGCTCCTTCATCCAGTCCGGGGCCTTAATGCCTGCAGCCCAGACCTTTAGGTCTGCAGCTATCATTTCACCATCATGAGTACTAATGCCCTCTTTAGTCACCTCAACTACCCGCCGGCCCAGCTTAAGATCTATCCCCAGTTTGATCAGTTGCTGCTGAGTTGCATTGGCTAATTTAATAGGCAACGCCGGTAACAATTGGGTCGCTGCTTCAATAATGGTCAATTTCACATTACTGGACTCATCCAGTCCGTAAACCGCCAGCAGATCTGTCACTTCGTGCAATTGCGCTGATAATTCGACGCCGGTTGCACCCGCGCCGATAATGACGATAGATAATGGCTTGTTACTACCCTTGCTTTCACCTACATGGCTTTTAATATAGGACTCAACCAATTGTTTCTGAAATTTAAAGGCCTGTGAGGTGGTA
>JAQTLI010000077.1 GCA_028714995.1 Methylobacter sp.
CCTGAAGAAAGATGTAGAGGAAAAAAAAGAGCGTAATGAAGCTCTTTACGCTGAAGTACTGGACTTAAGAAAGGGACAGGAATCGATTGAAGAGCGGGCTCGTGATGAGTTAGGGATGATTAAAGAAGATGAGACGTTTTTTCAGATTCTCGAATAAAAATAGGTCGAGTTAAACTGCATGGGCAGATATTTTGCTCCTCGGCAACCGCTCCTGTGTCGTTTAAAGCGCCTACTTTTGGTGCTCTACTACACGCCATTCATGGCGTTAATGCAAAATCTGCATTCCCCGCATCCCTGTGGATATGCAGGAGTGGCGTAGCGGTGTGGCCGAGGCGTGTCGTCTTTTTGCGTCGTAACCAACGGGGGGGCGGCATTAGTTTGTCGGGTTACGATACGTTAACCCGATCTACAATATTTTTAAACTCATAATGACCGATCCAATAAAATTCTGGGGTATTGTTCCTGCTGCCGGTGTCGGCAAGCGCATGCAGGCAAACAGACCTAAACAATATCTGGGGCTTGCAGGAAAGACAGTAATCGAGCAAACACTGTCGCGCTTGTTGCAAGCGAATGTATTTGAAGCCATTGTTGTTGCGGTTTCCGAACAAGATCCCTACTGGCCTGATCTTGCAATATCACAACATGCAAATATTATCACCGCTCCCGGCGGAAAAGAGCGGGCAGATTCCGTGCTTTCTGCGTTAAAGACCATAAGAGATAAAGCATCGGATAGTGACTGGGTATTGGTGCATGATGCGGCCAGGCCGTGCATTACCACTACTGACATTCAATATCTGATTGATTCCTTGGTTAATGACGATGTGGGAGGAATTCTTGCCTTATCTTCACCCGACACCTTAAAAAGAGTACAAGGTAATTGCATCACCGAAACATTGGATAGGAGCCATATCTGGCGGGCATTGACGCCGCAGATGTTTCGATATGGTATGTTAAAAATTGCGTTGGAAGAGACGGAAGGCAACCCATCCATCACTGACGAAGCAAGCGCCTTGGAGTTGAAAGGCTTGCAGCCGAAAATCGTCGAAGGCCGTCCTGACAATATAAAAATCACCAGGCCGGAAGACTTACCGTTAGCACAATTTTATATGGAGCAACAATGATTAGAGTCGGTCAAGGTTATGATGTACACCGCTTCAAAGAAGGCGGGGACGTTATTTTAGGCGGTGTAAAAATAGATTACGAACAGGGCTTGGAAGCGCATTCCGACGGTGACGTTGTACTGCATGCGCTGTGCGATGCTTTATTGGGCGCGGCGGCATTAGGTGACATAGGCAAGCATTTTCCTGATACCGATCCAGAATTTAAAGGTGCTGACAGCCGCGTTTTATTGCGCCATGTTTACGGCATCGTGCAGGAAAAAGGCTATCAGCTGGTGAATGCCGACATAACTATCATCGCCCAAGCGCCCAAAATGGCCCCGTATATCAGTGCCATGTGCAGCAATATTGCCGATGATTTGAAGGTGGTCGTTGATTGCATTAACGTCAAAGCGACCACCACCGAAAAGCTGGGTTTTGAGGGTCGTAAGGAAGGCATTGCTGTGCAGGCGATAGTCCTGATTGAAAAATAGCCAGACCACTTTCCCTAATGCAAAATATTGAAATTCCCGTCTGGCCTTTTGTTTATGGCCAACCTTCAGGTTCCGGCAAAATCCGCAGTTTACCCGAAGACTTTATTGTTAAAGAAAATCTTTCATTTGAACCGTCAGGCGCTGGCGAACATGCTTTTTTGCAGATAGAAAAGAAAGGCGAAAACACCGAGTTTGTCGCCAGACAGCTGTCCAGATTCGCCAATGTCAGGCAACGCGATGTCAGTTACGCAGGCTTGAAAGACCGTTATGCAGTCACTACCCAATGGTTCAGCGTTTGGTTGCCGGGCAAAGCCGATCCTGATTGGATACAGTTCGAATCAGACAGCATGAAAGTATTGCGGGCCGTTCGCCATGCCAGAAAGCTCAAGCGCGGCGTGTTGTCGGGCAACAGCTTTAAGTTGACGATTCGTGACTGGCAGGGTGATCAAGAGAAAACCATCCAGCAACTGGAGCTGATTAAAGCCAGCGGCATAGCCAATTATTTTGGCTCGCAGCGCTTTGGTAATCAGGGCCAAAATGTCAGCAAGGCCTTGGCAATGTTTGAGGGGGCGAAAGTGGGGCGGGAACAACGCAGCATTTATTTGTCTGCGGCCAGGTCTTATCTGTTCAACCAGATTTTGGCTTACCGGGTAACGGAAAATAACTGGAACCAGCCGGTTGTCGGCGATGCCTACCAATTCGACCTGTCGCACAGCTGTTTTAAATCGGAACAGCCGGACGATGAAATCATCCGGCGACTGGCGGCAAAAGAAATTCATCCTACCGGCGTATTATGGGGCAGGGGAAATGCCGATGTATCGGCCGATGCGCTGAAAATTGAGCAAGCAATTATCGATGCGCATGAGCTATTGGCTCTGGGCTTGATAGCGAGCGCCGTTGACCGGGATAGACGCGCATTAAGGGTTAATGTGCAAGACTTACAATGGCAGTTTGTCAATGACGATATACTAGAGCTTTGTTTTACCTTGCCGGCGGGGAGTTATGCTACGTCGGTGTTGCGGGAAATTGTTGAAATATAGAAAAATCAATCGAGTCCGCCCTCATTGGCTCCATATTTATCAGACAATTGCAACAACACAAAAACCGCGCCGGTTCCACCGTCTTTGGGCGGTGCTGAGCAAAAGGCCTGAACGTCTTTGTGCTGTCTTAGCCATAAGTTGAGGTTGTTTTTTAGAATGGGATGGTTGTCAGGTGAACGATACCCTTTGCCATGGACAATATGTACACAGCGGCAGCCACCTTCTACGCAGTCATGTAGAAAATGCAGTAGTTGCCGTCTGGCTTCATTGCTGTTTAGCCCGTGCAGGTCGATTTCCGCATCCAGGCCAAACTGGCCTTTGCGCAGTTTTTTCAGTACATTATGCTGTAGCCCCGGCACCATAAAGCTCAGCGAGTCTTCAAGCCCCACTTTTTCAATATCAAACTCGGTCTCACAACTTAAATGCTCCTCCACATTGATGGCCTGTGACTTTGGGTATGGCTTGGGTTTTGTGTCTGCCGTTAATAGCACCTTATCGCTTTTTACAATGTGCACTTTACCGATAGCCTGGCGGAATAAATCACTATCTTCTGGAGTGAGGTTTTTTTTTGACACGAAAGCTGATTTTGTAGTGTTTTGTTGCTAATATGGTTGATTTTATAGCTTATTCTGCTTCAGGGCGAATTGATAATGCACATTTTGTTAAGTAATGATGACGGATACTTGGCTGAAGGGCTTACGGCATTAGCCAATGCGTTACGAGAGCATGCTGAAATATCAGTAGTTGCACCGGATAGAAATCGCAGTGCGGCGAGTAATTCCTTGACGCTGGAAATGCCTTTACGGGCTTATGATGCGGATAACGGGTTTGTTAAAGTTGATGGCACGCCCACTGATTGTGTGCATTTGGCTATAACAGGATTGCTGGAAAGTGAACCTGATATGGTTTTTGCAGGGATCAATCATGGCTCAAACCTGGGTGATGACGTACTTTATTCGGGCACTGTCGCTGCGGCAACCGAGGGCCGTTTTTTAGGCTTGCCCGCCGTCGCAATTTCTTTGGTAGGCAGCAATCCGAGTCATTTTGAAACAGCTGCACATGTCGCTGTGACGCTGCTACAGCAGTTGATTAACAAGCCTCTGCCGCAAGATACCATTCTTAATGTCAATGTGCCGGATGTCGCTATTAAAGATTTAAAAGGTTATCAGGCAACCAGACTGGGGCAGCGACATAAATCGGAGCCGGTTATCAAAAGTGAAGACCCTCGCGGGCGCCTTATTTATTGGGTAGGGCCGCCTGGAGCCGAACAGGATGCGGGCCCCGGAACTGATTTTTATGCAATTAACACAGGTTATGTGTCTGTTACGCCGTTACAAGTGGATTTAACCCGGTATGAACGGATAAATGAGTTAAAGGCATGGTTGCCTAAGGAGCATGATTTATGATTCAAAGCCTGCAAGGAATAGGCATGACTTCCCGGCGTACGCGTGAACGTATGATTAACCGGTTAAAGGATCAGGGAATCACCAGCAATAAAATTCTGGATGTGATGCGCAATACGCCCAGACATATTTTTATGGATGAAGCGTTAGCCAGCAGGGCTTATGAAGATACGGCATTACCGATAGGGTATAACCAGACGATTTCCCAGCCCTATATAGTCGCAAGAATGACGGAACTATTGTTGGAGACATCAGGGCGTTTAACAAAAGTATTGGAAATAGGTACCGGCTGCGGATATCAGTCGGCAGTCTTGGCGCAACTTGCCGATCATGTGTATTCCGTTGAAAGAATCTTGCCGTTGCAGAGAAAAGCGAAAGGCCATTTATGGAATTTAAAGCTAAAAAATGTCAGTTTTTTGCACAGCGATGGCGGCTGGGGATGGCCGGATTACGCGCCGTTTGATGGCATTCTGGTTGCCGCTGCACCCACTGAAATCCCGGAAATGTTGCTACAACAGATGGCTATTGGCGGGGTTATGATTATCCCGGTTGGCCATGGTGGCAGCCAGGAATTACAGAGAGTGATACGCACAGTAAGCGGCTATGAAATTGAAAGCCTGGAGCCGGTTGTTTTTGTACCATTTTTATCAGGAAAGGAATAAGAATGTTCCAAAAACTATGACAAAACCTTGCACTGGTCCAGGCACAGGCATGCGGCTAAATATTTATGTGCCTTAACTTTGCTGAATCCTCATTTTTCCCTGTGCCTCCGGATGTGATGCTGGCGCCTATGTCGTTAACCTGATAAAGCCTTTCGCTTTGCGAGGCTGACAACGATAGCCTCGGTTTTGGGCGGAATTTTGGGTTATTTGATCGGCTATTTTATGTTTGACAGTATTGCACCGTGGTTACAGACCACCCATTATTAGGAAAGCTACTCGACAGCAAAAAGCTGGTTTGAACAGTGGGGGTTTTGGGCGGTGTTTGTTACCGGTTTTTCGCCTATGCCATATAAGGTGTTCACCATTGCCGCAGGCGCCCTAAGTTTGGTGTTTCTGCCTTTTGTTCTGGCATCCATCGTAGGTCGGGGCGACCGGTTTTTTCTGTTAGCCATGCTACTCTCTGCAAGCGGTGCAAAACTCGAATCGAGATTGCGTGAATACATGGATAGATTGGGCTGCGGTAGCGTTAGTCGTTATCGGCGCCGGTATTTATAAGTTCTTGCAGCAGGGTTGAGAAGCCCATATCTATAATTGTGTAATATGGTTACATTATCTACCCAGGATGTAACCAGTTTGTTAATATTTATCACACATAATAACTAAGAGATTTCAGGGTGTAATAGCTGCGCTATTCATGAATCTTAATGCTTTCCATTGATTTGCAGATGGATATCAAGTGAGCAAATACGAGTTGCTCGTTTTTTGCCGTCTTCTGTCAATCAGCGTCGAAATATTGTCCAGTAATTCTTTAGTGTTATTCTATTTTTAGCTTATTTTTCTACTGCTTAAATCGGCAGGGAAATACAAAACTTCATTTCCCCTTATTCCTTGCTGCATCCTGTAATCAATCGATAGAATATAAAATGTACTCATTAAACCGCTTGATCCTTATTGATTCATATAAATCCAGTGAATTGGTGGAAGTTCGCCTGGATGGACATACCAATCTTAACGGCGTTAATGGCGCCGGTAAAACCACATTATTACGGTTAGTGCCGCTGTTTTTTGGCGAGCGGCCGGGGCGGCTAGTACCGAAAAGCCGGGTTACCGACAGTTTCGCCAAGCATTATCTGCCTAACGAGTCGTCTTATATTATTTTTGAATATCAGCGCCATGAGCAAACCTGCATGGTGCTGATGTACGCATCGCCCAATGAAGAAGGGCTGTGTTATCGCTTTGTCGATAAGGGTTTTGACAAGAGTGACTTTATTGATACTCATCGAGATGGTATGCACTATCCGGTGTCTTGCCGCGACCTGCGGACACATTTTCTCAAACGGCATATTAATTGTAGCGACCAGCTTACCGCCTGTAGCGATTATCGCACGGTGATCCAGAATTTGCCGCACAAGAAAGGCCAGGAATTGCGTAATTTGGTTGCGCGTTACAGCTTTTGTAACGGTAGCTCCGGACACAGATTGAAAGATATAGAAAAGATCGTTACCGGCATGTTTATGCGTTCCACCGATTTTGCCGACTTGCGCGAAATGCTGGTGAACTGTATTGAAGAAAACCGGGATTCCCTTGCTTTGGAATTGAAAATGGAAACCCTGGATGATTGGCATAAGGAATACCGTGCTTATCAGGAAGCTGAATCGGAGCGCGACAAAATTGAACGGCTCAAGCAGCTGGAAAATGATTTGCTTCAAGTTGAGCAAAGTCTGGCTGAACTCCAATATCGCCTGCAATGTCTGCGCGACCAAAACCAACAAAGTTTGCAGCACCAGCAGGAAGCGGGGAATGCCTGCAATGAGCAATTGGAACAGCTCAAAAAAAACTGGGAAGCACAAGAGGAGACGCTTAAATCCGCACTGGCGACCGTTAAGGGCGAATTGGAGCAGGAGCAACGGCAAAAGAAATCCCTGGAAGATGAAAAGGCCAACTGGGAAAAACAGGATATGCAGGGAAGAAAACAGTTGGTTGCCGGTCTTGGTCAAATAAAGGATAGCTTGGCTAGGGAGCGGGACAACCATAAGCAATTGATGTCCGATGTGCAGGATATCGAAGCCGAGTTTAAGCGTCTGAAAGCGGAAAAGGAAAAGCATTTTGCCGAACAGCAACACGGCTATGAAATCGGCATAAGAGACTTGCAACAACAGGCCGCCGAAGCCAAGTCCGCCGTCAATCAAGATGCGGAGCAAGGCAGGGAGTCGCTCAGGCAGGCGAACCAGAAGCAGCAAGCTATTTTGCATGACGAACAATTGAAGTTGCGGGGCGATTTGGGTGCGTTGAATAGCCAGATTGGCCAAATTCAACCGGATCCCGCTTTGATTGAAAACCGGGAAGCCAAGATGGAGCTGCTTCAGTCTATCCGGCAGCAAAAAGATGAAGCCGGAAAAACCGTTAAGGCAATTGAAGCGGAAACCAAGAAAAATCAGGCGCTGATCGATGGAGTGTTTAGCGAAAAACGTCAACAAGCCGAACAAAAACAGCGTATCCAGGAGGCACTGGACCAACTGCAAAAACAACTGGACGCCAACCCGGACACCTTGCTGGGCTTTTTGCGTGAACATCAGCTGGACTGGATCAACAATATCGCCAAGGTGATTAACCCGGATTTGTTGTTAAGGGACGATCTGGAGCCCGCCGCACAAACCTTGGGCCAGACTTTTTATGGCTTGAGCTTGAACCTGGATAATTTGCAGGCCGACCATGCCGCCGATGAAGAAAAAATCCGCGCACTGTTGACCGATGCCCGGAACCAATTGGGCCAGCTGAACGTTGCGGAGGCAAAAAGCGACGAACAGTTGCAGGAATTAAAAAAGTTGGCCGACGCTTTGGAAAAGCAAGTTAAAGCGGCGGCTTTTAGCGCCGGGCAATTGCAAACACAATTAAATGGGTTGGATGAAGAATTAAACTCGTTAAAGCAACAAATTGAGCGCAGCAAGAAAGAACGCAAGGCCGAGCTGGAACAGGAAAAAGCCACGGTGGAAGGGCAAATCGGCTTGAGCAATAACCGACTGCAAACGCTTAAACAACAGCTGGAAACCGAAATACAGCAATTAAATCTGGTGCTTACTACTAAAATCCAACAGATTTCCGGTGATGCGTTGTTACAAGTCGAGCAAATACAGCAACTCATCGATAAGGTCAATCAGCAAGAAGGCAGCGAATTGGCACAACTGGAGCAGCAACGGATTCAGAGTTTGCAGGAAAGAAAAGTCGATACCGCCACCTTAAAAGACCTTGAAGCAAAAATCGGTCAATTGGAAAATGAACTGAAAGCCGTAGAACAGGCGGGACAACTGGTTAAGGATTATCAACGATGGCTGGATAAAGACTGGTCTTTATATGATAGCTTGGTGGTTAAAGCCCGAGAGACTGAGGCTAAACTAAAGCAGCAGCAAAACCAATATGAGATTGAAAAAGCCGATATGCAACTACGGCGTGATGCCTTAAAAAAGGAACTGGAGCAAATAACGATCAAGTACCAAAAGCTTGATAAGGAAATCAAAGTTATTAATAACCTGCTGGCTGAATTAGCCGCTTATGTAAAGCGTGCACCTGCACAGGCCAGTTTTGATAATGCCCATACCTTGGCGCTGTTGCAGACCGATTGCCGTAAATTAACCGAGCAACACAAGGTTCTACGCAAGGAGTTGGCCGGTCTGATCCGGCATTTGAAACAGGTATTGGCGCGCTTTCCCGGCACCCATCCGGGCCGCTATTATGCCCGTGTCGAAGATGAATTAGGCTTTGATAGCGATGAACTGGCTTGGTTGAGCCGGATTCAGGCTTGGTATGCGACAGAAGCCGATACGGCCAGAAGCTGGTTAATGAGTCAGGCGAAACTTTTTGGCTACGCCATCAAAAATTATCAGCAGGCATTGGAGTGTTTTGACCGTGGCATTGATTCCTTGTCGCGTCGCTTGGCGGCGAATATCGATGGCAATATTCGTTTTGAAAAAATCGAACGCATTGAAGGACGCTTAACATCCAAGGTTACGACACTGGGTTACTGGGAACAAATCGTCAGCTTTACCAAAAATTATGATGATTGGAGTCGAACTAATGACGGACAGTTACCGAGCCGGGAGTTTGCCGACATCGTCAGACTGGTATCTGAGCAATTGAAAGGTAAAGGTCGGGTAGAAATGAAGCTGGTTAATTTGCTGGAGCTGGAAATTATTGTTACCGAAAATGGCCGCAGTAAACGGGCCACCCATGCCGAGGATTTGCGGCAGATCTCAAGTCACGGTTTGTCGTACCTGATTTTATGCGTATTTTTTATTGCGCTGGTGAATATGATCCGTAAAGATCAGCCTTTAAATATCATCTGGCCGATGGATGAGCTCAAAGAATTGCACCAGATGAATATTGAAGTGTTGGTGGAAATGCTGACTAAAAACCGGATTACCTTATTTTCGGCTTTTCCCGATCCTGATCCCGAAGTGTTAAGGCTGTTCAAAAACCGTTATCAGGTGTTCGGCTATCGGGAGTTGATCGAAATGGACGTGGATGAGGATTATTTGTCAACGCTTGAACTTTTGACGGCGGCTGAACATGTTTGATCAATTGCTAAAACGCTTGTTGCAGGGCGAATTTATTTGTGAAGTCAGTGATGAAGCCGGTTTTCGTTATTTGCAAGAGCCTGAAAATGCAACCCAGGTGGATGAGTTTTTAACGCGACTGGATTATCGTTTGTCCAGCACCCAGAACCAGTTGGCATTTTATACGGCTTATCGAACCATAGACAATAG
>JAQTLI010000078.1 GCA_028714995.1 Methylobacter sp.
GTGGCAGTTTGCCATGCGAAAGTAGGGAATTGCCAAGCTCTTAATATCAAACCCAAGTCTAACCACTTGGGTTTTTTTTTGCATTTAAAAACTTATTTTATCTGCGGGGCAGCGGGGCAAGCGGTGAACTTAAAATAAAAAATTTAAATCAGGGACAGTAGTTGTCAGGAATAAGCATTTATGAGTACAGATGAACGGCCAGCCAGATGGTGTGGCGTTCAGGCGTTGTCCATTCAATCCGGTGCCTGGTGTGTGCAGGGATCAGCAAATAATCGCCAGGAGTTAGTGTGATTGATTGCATGTTCTGTTCGTAAAGAATGGTTGCCTGTCCCTGAAGAAGTATTATCCATTCATCCCAATCTTGGTCATACCATTGGCCTGTTGGTGTCATGTGGCCTTTGGAGACGATGCGTTCTATTAGAACATTTTCTTGTTTTACAATACATTCAAATAGTTCTTCCGGTAATTCCGCCGGAATGTCCGTAAATATATTAGCGTTAATAGAATTCATGGAGTTCTTGACCCGATTGGAGTTATTTTTTAGTTGATTCTTGACTGAAGATGTTTAATTTTGACAATTTAATTGAAAACCCATGGGTATTTTTAATAGATCAGTTGTAATTTCTTCATTCATGCAGAACATATTATTAGATAATTAATGATATTGTATAATGACTATGATTTAAGTGAATGAATATACTGATAATGAAAAGGGCACGATAATCTGCAACTTATAAATGAAATCAATAGATAGCGATTTATTTCGAACAGTTGCGGTTATCGGTGGCGGCCCTGCCGGTTTGATGGCAGCAGAAGTTTTAAGTCAGGCTGGCTTGAAGGTAGATCTTTACGACGCTATGCCTTCTGTGGGGCGAAAATTCTTGATGGCGGGAAAAGGAGGAATGAATATTACGCACTCCGAGCCATTCGATAAATTTTTGTCTCGCTACGGTTCACGACGAAACTATATTAAACCTATGCTTGATGCCTTCGGGCCTGACGCCTTGCGATCATGGTTGCAAAGTCTTGGTATCAATACATTTATAGGTTCGTCAGGGCGAGTGTTTCCTGCGGACATGAAGGCCGCACCCTTGTTACGCGCATGGCTGCACCGGTTGCGTGTGGCTGGTGTCAATTTTAATATGCGATATCAGTGGATAGGCTGGGTTGGCGACCAAAACGGGAAGCTGCGTTTTGTAACGCCGGAAGGTGAAACGGAAGTGTGCGCTGATGCTGTAGTTCTGGCGATGGGTGGAGGGAGTTGGGCCCGACTTGGCTCTACAGGAGCTTGGGTCGAACTATTGGTTCAGCGAGGGATTTTAATTGAACCATTGCAATCCTCAAACTGCGGATTTGAAATAGGCTGGAGCGAGTATTTTCGTAGTCGTTTTGCCGGGCAGCCATTGAAATCGGTGTCAGTGACTTTTACTGATTCGGAAGGAGTAAAGATTCAGCAGCAGGGTGAACTTGTGGTGACTGCAGACGGAGTCGAGGGCGGATTGATTTATACACTGTCTGCGCTTTTGCGTGAACAAATTACCGCAACAGGAGGCGCAGTAATCCATCTTGACCTGGCTCCCGACAGGGATATGCGGTTTCTTTTCGACAGGATTTCGCAGCAGCGTGGCAAGGATTCAATGGCAAATTTTCTTCGAAAGCGTGTCGGCATTGATGGCATAAAGGCCGGTTTACTGAGGGAGGTTTTGCCGAAATCAGATTTTGATAACCCGGTTCGTCTTTGCGAGGCTATCAAGTCTTTGCCGATTAGACTAGTTGCTGCAAGACCGATTGATGAAGCGATCAGCAGTTCAGGTGGTGTTGCTTTTGAAGCGCTCGATGAGCGATTAATGATACGCTCCATGCCGGGTGTATTCTGTGCCGGTGAAATGTTGGATTGGGAAGCGCCAACGGGTGGATATTTGTTAACCGCCTGTTTTGCCAGCGGGCGTGCCGCGGGCTTGGGCGTCTTGGCTTGGTTGAACAACGAGCAGTGATACTGAGCACATTTCAGGGTAATTAAATTAACCACATGATCCATTTAAAGACATATAGTAAACATAAGTAAAATATGAACGCAAAAATTGCCGGATTAAAGTCTATGCCGATGAAAAAGGCCGCTAATTTTTTCAACTTTTGCCAGAGCAGGGTATAAGGGCGGCTATGAAAACTCCAAAAAGTATTGAATCCCTAGTGCGAGACGGCCTCGTCGACGAAGTTATTCGTCCGCTAAAAAGCGGGAAGGAGGCAGCCGTCTACGTTGTTCTTTCTGAAGGCGAGATCCGTTGTGCTAAAGTCTATAAAGATGTTAACAAGCGCGGCTTTCATAAACAGGCTCAGTATCAGGAAGGACGCAAGGTGCGAAATAGTCGTCAGGCTCGCGCTATGGAGAAAAACACCCGGTTTGGTCGGCAGCAGCAGGAAGAAGTATGGCAGAATGCCGAGGTAGATGCTTTATACCGTCTTGCTGCTGCTGGAGTGCGTGTTCCGAAGCCTTATAACTTTGTTGAGGGCGTGTTGTTGATGGAGTTAGTGACAGATGAGCATGGCAGTGCTGCGCCTAGGCTTAACGATCTTGAATTGAGTCGAGAACAGGCTCTAAAATATCATGGATTACTGATTAAGGAAGTGGTCAGAATGCTTTGTGCCGGGATTGTTCATGGCGATCTTTCTGAATACAACATACTGGTTGATGCTAATGGACCGGTTATCATCGACCTGCCACAGGCTGTTGATGCGGCGGCCAATAATAATGCCGCCAGAATGCTGGAACGTGATGTCGATAATTTGGCGGACTATTTTGGCCGTTTTGCACCTGAACTTCTCGCTACCGCGTATGGCAAAGAAATTTGGAAGCTTTACGAGAGCGGTGATCTGAATCCAGAAGTTGTTTTGACCGGTCGATTTCAGGGCAGCCATAAAAGGGCAGACGTTGGCAGTATCATGCGGGAAATCAAAGATGCCCGCGATGATGCAATACGCCGTCGTTACGAACATGAAGATTAACGGCTATAAGGGGATTCCATGAGTTCTAAACAAGCGGGAAATCCTCTACATGGCGTTACCCTGGAAATGATGCTCACAGAGCTAGTAGCAGATTATGGCTGGACTGAAATGGGTAGGTTGATCGACATTAGATGTTTTAATAACGATCCAAGCATCAAGTCAAGTTTGAAATTTTTAAGGAATACGCCTTGGGCGAGAAAGCAAGTTGAAGAGATTTATCTCTTAAAAAAGAAAGGTGAATTTGGTGAACATTATGTTTATAGGACAGCGCATGTTGAGCACTTGGGCTATTCGACAAGCCTTTCAATAGAAAAAATATGCCGGGCCATAAAGGATGGATACTTTTGCCTGCGCAAGCAAGACGCCAATTTCCCATTGCTTAAAGCTTACACGAATATTAGATTTCCTGAGCTTTGCCTAAAACTCACCTGCTAAAAAATGTGAAAATAGGGATCGCCAATTACCCTCTCAGCATCATCAAACATGGCAAGTCTCAGTGTCTTTTTTTGGCTGCTTACATCTTTTTCCCCAAAAAAGTGGCTTAAACTTCATTTGTTAGCCATTCTCTAATATTCCAATGCCACAATTATTAAATCGTTCTTGAAAGGAACATATTTGTATAGCGCTCTATTACTAATTTCTCTAACGATGCTGCGTTGCCTGAAATCGATTTTCCAGCTCTCAATATTAGTAATGTTATAAAGGCTTGATGTATTATTGATGCTGTTACTACTTTCCATCGCGTAAACGCGCGGAACAAAAGGATTGGGCATGCTAATTAAAACCAAATCAAACATCTTAAACAGTGAAGTCACTGACCGGGCGGTTTTTGAATCTCGAAGAGAGTTTATTAAAGCGGCAACGATACTTTCCGCAGGGGTTATGTTGCCGATTTCAGGACATGCAGAAACGGGAAAAAATATCGGGCCTTATTCTGCAAAGTTACATGTCACTGATCGTGAGGATGTTACCAGTTATACCAATTACTATGAGTTCTCCTCGAATAAAAAAGATTCAACTATTTTAGCCAGGGCATTAAAAACCAAGCCTTGGAGCGTGGAAGTTGCAGGCGAGGTGGAAAAGTCAGGTGTTTACAACCTGGAAGACATACTAAAAGACAATCCTGTGCAGGAACGTATTTATCGATTCCGGTGCGTGGAAGCCTGGTCTATGGTCGTGCCGTGGCTGGGCTTTCCATTGGGCGAAATGTTGCAGCGATTTAAGCCTACCTCAAAAGCAAAATTTGTCGAATTTACCACGCTTTATAACCCGGAAATCATGATTGGTCAGCGTTCTAATGGTTTAGACTGGCCTTATGTGGAAGGGTTGCGAATGGATGAAGCCATGCATCCATTAACGATTATGGCTACCGGAATGTATGGCGATGAGCTGCCCAACCAGAATGGCGCTCCATTGCGTTTGATTGTGCCGTGGAAATATGGATTCAAGAGCATCAAGGCGATTGTCAAAATACGTTTTATGGAAAATATGCCGGGAACCGCGTGGCATAAAAGTGCTCCCGATGAGTATGGTTTTTATGCTAACGTTAATCCTGAGGTAGCTCATCCCCGATGGAGTCAAAGCCATGAGCGGGTGCTGGGCAGCAGTATTTTTACCCCGAAGCGTAATACAGAAAAGTTTAATGGCTATGGTGAGGAAGTCGCTGCGCTTTATTCCGACATGGATCTAAAAAAGTATTTCTGATGTTAACCGGCAAAAAAGGCTGGGCAGGTCTAAAAATTATTGTTTTTTTACTGAGCCTGATGCCTTTTCTGTTGCTGGTAAATGATGCAATCAATGATCAACTTGGCGCTAATCCAGTTGAAGCTCTGCATTTTGGCTTTGGCGACTGGGCTTTACGGTTTTTATGCATAGGTTTGGCGCTAACGCCTATTAAAACTATAACGGGGCAGAGATGGCCGATACGCTTCCGGCGTATGATGGGTTTGTTTGCTTTTTTTTATGCCAGTCTGCATTTGCTGGTTTTTATCGGCCTTGATTTGTCGTTTTCCTGGGAGGCATTTAAAGATGAGGTACCAAAAAGTCCGTATATACTGATGGGCTTGCTGACTTTTTTGTTGCTGATTCCTCTGGCTGTCACCTCAACAAAAAAAATGCAAAAAAGACTGGGACGAAGCTGGTTAAAGTTACACCGGCTAGTGTATGTGGCCGGGTTAACGGCTCTGGTACATTATTTTTGGTTGGTAAAATTGGATTATACCGAGCCGTTGATTTATGCAGCGGTGATAGGCGCTTTATTGGGCATACGTATTGCTGTTTATTGCAGAAAGTCTGGTAAACTTTTTGAGCCTTAAGTTTGTTATTTTATTTCAAAAGTTGTTAACAATTCATCTGGTTGAAGCTCAGAAATTTCAACATGATCGACTCGGGCAGTAACGGGGCCTTTGTGACACCATGTGATGAACTTCTCAATGCTGGCGTGTTTCGCTTCAGCAATGATTTCAACCCGGCCATCTGGGAGGTTTTTAGCGTAACCTTTTATGGCAAAATGCTTAGCCTTGTTCTGGGTAAAAAGACGAAAGTAAACGCCTTGAACCCGACCTGAAACCAAAATTTTAACTCTACGCATCATTCTTGAATTCTCCAGCAATAATGGATTTTTGGATTGCGGGCAAAATCTTCCGGAATTGTTGCCGCGCTAATATCTTCTACAATGAACTCAGACAAGGCCTGCTTGTCGAGCTTAAAACGTCTAAAATTAGTGGAGAAGTATAGGATACCTCCCGGTGACAGCAATGAAATTGCATTATTAATCAATTGCACATGGTCGGTTTGTATGTCAAATGCATCGTCCATGCGCTTTGAATTAGAAAAAGTGGGCGGATCCAGAAAAATCAAATCATAGTGTTTACTAGGCTGCTTGGCTTCATTTTCCAGCCATTCCAGACAATCGGCCTGGATAAATTCATGTTCGCCCTGATTGATATTCAGCGCCATGTTCTTTTTAGCCCAGTTGATATAGGTGTTCGACATATCGACTGTCGTTGTTGACTTGGCGCCACCCATTGCAGCATGTACTGTTGCGCTGCCGGTATAGGCAAACAGGTTTAAAAAGCTTTTGCCTTTGGCCTGTTGTTGAATCAATAGCCGTATAGGCCGGTGATCAAGGAATAAGCCGGTGTCCAGATAATCTTCAAAATTCACCAGTAACTTGCAGCCGCCTTCTTCAATGATGTGAAAATGTCTCTGATCGCCGTGTTTTTCATATTGATCGGTGCTTTTTTGCTTGCGGCGTATTTTCAGGAAAACCTGATCGCTATTTATACTAAGTACGCGAGGGATTTCGGCCAATAGTCCCGCCAGTCGCTGATCGGCTTTGTGTTGATCGATGCTTTTGGGAGGTTCGTATTCCTGGACATTAACCCAGGTTTGTTCGCCTATAGGGATGTGGGCGAGGGGCGTGAGCTGGGGGCGGTAAGCTTCTCCCTGATAAATATCAACAGCGACAGCGTATTCCGGCAAGTCGGCATCGTAGACCCGATAGCAAGTGATGTGATTTTGCTTGGCCCATTTTGACAGTTTTTTCAGGTTTTTTTTGAGACGGTTGGCAAACATTTCCGCTCCCCGCTCACTTGCCTCCCTGTAGGTTGACATGTTGGTGCTGGTAGTTTCGGGTTGCGGTGTAGGGCTGGTCTCGGTTGCTTGAACAAGCCGCTGTTCCTGCGCTCTACTGATCTCAGTCACTTGGGCAATGCGCTCTTCCTGAGTCTTGGCTTTGGGGATGAAGAAATTGTTTTCTTCAATATCCATCCGCAATAGCTTGCATTCAAGAGCGCCGTTAAACAGGGTGATCGGCTTTTGTGAGCGTATACCCAAGCGAAAGCCCAGTTCCGGGTTGCTGATGATCATGGCAGCTTTCCAGCCGATAAAATGCGCTTTGAGTGATGCACCGAATTTTTTATACAGTTCGGCGGTTTCCTGCTCATCGCCCAATCGTTCTCCATAAGGCGGGTTGCAGATCAACAGGCCAGGTTTCCAGCTTTCAGCAGGTTCTGCATCTTCAATATCGCGGCGTTCAACATGGATTTTATTTTGCAGGCCGGCATTGGCTATATGAGCTAAAGCGGTATTGACGGTATGGCGATTCTGATCAAAACCCACGATAACGGGCAATTTTTCCAGGCCGATTTTTTTGCGTTGTTCGGCTTCTGCGCATAGTTTCTTCCAGCATTCGGCATCGTGTTTTTTCCAGCCGGTAAAGCCGAAATAGTCGCGTAATAAACCGGGCGCGTAATCGGCTGCGATCATGGCGCCTTCCAAGAGCAGGGTTCCTGAGCCGCACATCGGGTCTATTAACGACCCTTGTTGCTTGGCGATTTGAGGCCAGCCGCTGCGCAGTAACATGGCGGCAGCCAGATTTTCTTTCATCGGGGCTTTGATGCTGACGTCCCGATAACCACGGCGATGCAGGCTTTCACCGGAAAGATCCAGACTGAGCTGCGCCGTTTCTCCATTCAGATAAACATTAATCCGGATATTGGGCTGTTCGGTATTTATGCTGGGGCGTTTTTGAAACTTTGCCCGCATTTGGTCAACGATGGCATCTTTAACTTTTAAGGCGCCAAAGTGGGTGTTGTTAATCGCCGCTGAGTTTTTTGCGCTGAACGAGACGGCAAAACTGTCTTCAGGATTGATATGCTCAAACCAGTTGATTTTTTGTACGCCGTTATACAGGTCTTCCTGGGTTTTTACCTCGAAAGAGCTTAATACCAGTAAAATCCGATTTGCTGTTCTTGACCACAGGCAGGCACGATAAGCTGTTTCGAGGTCTCCCTGAAAAGCGACGCCGGCCATGGTGGCCTTGATATTTTTAACACCGAGTGTACGGAGTTCATCGGTAAGGATGGTTTCCATCGCTTTGGGCGTGGTAGCAAATAGTTGGTAAACGGGCATAAGAATAAAGCGAAAAGGTGCGAGGTAAAAAAGAAAAAGGCGCAAGATGCAGGCGTGTTCGCCTTACATCTTACGCCTTTTTCCTGATTTTTATTGGATTTTAATCAGCTCAACATCAAAGATCAATGCGGCATTCGGACCAATTGCACGGCCTGCGCCTTGCTCGCCATAAGCGAGTTCTGATGGAATGTAAAAGCGGTATTTAGCGCCTTCTTTCATTAATTGCACGCCTTCAGTCCAGCCGGCGATTACTCTGTTTAGCGGGAATGTGGCCGGTTCCCCTCTGCTGTAAGAACTGTCAAACTCTGCACCATCAATGGTTGTGCCCTTGTAATGTACCGTAACGTTATCAGTCGCTTTAGGCGAAACGGTACCGGCTCCTGGTGTTAACACTTCGTATTGCAGGCCGGTTGCAGTCGTTACGATATTGGGTTTTTTAGCATTTTCTGCCAGAAAGGCTGCGCCTGCGGCTTTATTTTCTTCAGGGGTGGTGGCATTGGCCATTGAAAACATAGTAAATCCTATAAGAAGAACGGTGACGATTGAAAGAACTTGAGTTTGAATTTTTCTCACGATTTTTTCCTTTGTTTACGTAAAAAGACAGTTTACCAAAAAAACCAGCTTTCGCTTTGTAATTCCTTTTCGCAGGTGCCTAATTGACGTTGAAATAAAGTTGCCTTCTTGGCGACTTTGTTAGCAACTTGCTGTAACCACGGTTTTTTCAAATAACTTTTTTGAAGAAAGCCGCCATGCCCTTCATGGTAGGCCAGGTATAAATTTGCTGCATCCAATTTAGATATGCCTAATCGATTGTGACTGATGTCACAGTACCAGCCGATAAAGTCGGCGGCATCGGCAAAATCATCGCGGTCTGCGCCCCAGTCTCCCGCCTTGTCGAGATAGTTGTCCCAGGTCTCATCTTTTGCTTGAGCATAGCCGTAGGCACTGCTGGGCCTGAACCAGGGGATAAAGCCCAGCAGCCATGTGCGAGGCGGCTGGGCATCGGCAACAAAGTGCGACTCCTGATGCATGATCGCCATTTGTACATGAATGGGTACACCCCATCTCTCAAATGCCTCTTTGGCATCACCGTACCAGTCCTCTTTTTCTTTAAAGGTAGCGCAGATATTGTCAGTATTTTTTGGAGTCATTGCGGTGCAGGCAGTTAGAGAGAGTAGCAAGGGCAATATTAATAGCTTTTTCATGATACGGCAGCTGGTGCGAAATTTGATTATGCTGAAGGTGATGTCGGAATATTAACCGGTTTGCAGTATAGCAATATGGAAAAAGAAATTACCGGGATACCTCATTTTGCCCGCTAACAAATTGCATGACCTCTTGCCACCAGGAAAGGTGCTGAAACATTGGCAGGGTATTATGGTCCGCATCTTTAAATGTCCAGAGTTTCTTACGATGGTGCAGCGACTCGAACAGCTTTAAACTGTATTTATTGGGGATTATTTCATCTTTTTCTGCCAG
>JAQTLI010000079.1 GCA_028714995.1 Methylobacter sp.
GTCAGCATTCCGGCTTGATGTATTACACCTTAGGCCAACGGCAGGGCTTGGGCATAGGCGGCGTTAAAGACGCACCGGATGAGCCATGGTACGTGCTTGAGAAAGACCTGAAAAACAATGTGCTGATCGTTGGACAAGGCCACGATCATCCTCTGATGCTGCATAATGTACTCGAAGCCAGCCAGTTGGACTGGTGCAGCAACCGACCATTAACAGAAATCCTGCGCTGTACTGCCAAGACGCGTTACCGGCAGGAAGATCAGGCTTGCCGATTGGAACCTATAGGTCACGACCGCTGCAAAGCGATTTTTGACCAGCCGCAAAGAGCCATTACCCCAGGGCAGTCCGTCGTTTTTTACGATGGTGAAATATGCCTGGGCGGCGGAATAATCGAATCCAAAGCTTCCGTTCCTAACTCACGCTCCTTACCTACATCCCTGTAGGCAAAGCTAACGAATAACCTAC
This sequence comes from Methylobacter sp., assembly GCA_028714995.1. Lineage (GTDB taxonomy): Bacteria > Pseudomonadota > Gammaproteobacteria > Methylococcales > Methylomonadaceae > Methylobacter_A. The sequence continues at coordinate 466 of JAQTLI010000079.1, forward strand.
ACACTTAAATACCCGGACCAGACCATGACTAATTTTGCTCTTACCGCTATTTCACCTATCGACGGCCGCTATGCCGGCAAGGTTGAAGAGTTACGACCCGTGTTCAGTGAATACGGCCTGATTCGTTTTCGTGTGCAAGTTGAAGTACGCTGGTTGCAGGCATTAGCTAATCACCCGCTGATTCTTGAAGTCAGCCCATTCAGTGATGCGGCAACACAATTATTGAACAATATAGTCAGTCAATTTTCAGAAACTGATGCGCAACGCGTAAAAGACATTGAGAAAACCACTAATCACGATGTAAAAGCAGTCGAATATTTACTGAAAGAAAAAATTGCAGGTTGCGCTGAACTGGAAAAAGTCAGCGAGTTTATCCATTTTGCCTGCACTTCTGAAGACATCAACAATTTGTCTTACGGGTTAATGCTTAAAGAAGGCCGTGAAGTTATCGTTGCGCAAATCAGGGACTGCATAGCCGCGCTCAAGAAAATTGCCGTAGAAACAGCCAGTCAGCCGATGCTGTCTCGCACACACGGACAATCCGCCAGTCCAACCACAACCGGCAAGGAATTCGCCAACGTAGCCGCTCGAATGCAACGCCAGAAAGACCAGCTGGAAGCCGTGCAGTTATTAGGAAAAATAAATGGTGCAGTCGGCAATTATAATGCTCACTGCATTGCGTATCCTGATGTGGATTGGGCCGAATTTGCCAAGAATTTTGTCGAATCGCTAGGGTTGCAGTGGAATCCTTATACCATCCAGATTGAACCGCACGATTATATTGCCGAGTATTTCCACGCCTTATCGCGTTTTAATACCATCCTGTTGGATTTTGATCGTGACATCTGGGGTTATATTTCCTTGGGCTATTTTCGCCAGAGAACCATCGCTGGAGAAATAGGCTCATCTACGATGCCTCATAAAGTCAACCCGATTGATTTTGAAAATTCCGAAGGCAATTTGGGTATTGCCAATGCCTTGTTTTCATTTTTGGCCGAAAAATTACCTGTTTCACGCTGGCAGCGAGATTTAACAGATTCAACCGTGCTGAGAAATATTGGCGTCGGCATCGCTCACACCAGCATAGCCATTCAAGCGAGTTTAAAAGGTATTTCCAAATTACAGATCAATGTCGATGCGATTGAGGCTGATCTTAATGCGAACTGGGAAGTGTTGGCAGAACCCATTCAAACCGTAATGCGTCGTTACGGCATTGAAAAGCCTTATGAGAAGTTAAAAGAGTTGACTAGAGGCCAGCGTATTACGCCGGAACAAATGCAGGCCTTTATTGAGAATCTTGAGATACCGGCAGAAGCCAAAGCAATCTTGCTGGAACTGACGCCTCGTAATTACACTGGGTATGCGGAAAAACTGGCTAAGGAAATTTAAGAAGTAACGGATTGATATTAACGGCGGCAATGATTTTAATCATTGCCGCCGTTTTTTTATGGCTTAAGGATTTTTGTCTTCATTATCCAGCTCTTCAGCGGCCAGAGCGGATTTATTTGATCCATAGTTTGGCGCTATGCTGATTAGCAGTGTTAGCAAAGCGGCAACATAGGGAACAGCTTGCACTGACAATATGGCTATCCATAGTCGGCCGCTAAAATTATCGAAATGCTCTATAGAAGCCATCGAGCCGATAGCTGTACCTAGCAGTATTAACAATAATAATTCCTGCCTTATCGTCATTAATCCGGTGAATAACGGACCCTGTTTTTCATACTTGGGCGTACGCATAAACGGTTTTCCGGAAGTAAACAAGCCTTGCACTGTGCCTTTGGCGACAGTATGGGTTAAAGCCAGTCCGGATAATGCGGCGCCTAAGGATTGCCAGATAGAGCACGGTACACGCGCTTGATAAAGCCATAAGCCCCGCAGAATTTTAAAGCTGAATAATCCAACTGTAGGTAATAAAAATACATTGGAAGGCAATTCGCTATGTATTGGATCATACAGGATTACTGCAGTTAATAATAAGCTGGTTGTGGTGAATAACAGCGCTAAGGCATCTGAAAACCACGGTAGCCATCCGGCAATAAAATAGTACTTTTGCGCCGGCGTTAGCGGAGATTTTTTAGTAGGCAAAAAGCTGCGCCAATGTGCCTTGATGATCTGCATTGCGCCATAAACCCAGCGAAAGCGTTGTGTCATATAGCCTGACATAGTATCCGGCATCAGGCCGCGGCCAAATGAGTCCTTGACATATACTGAGTCATAGCCGGCTTCGTACAGGCGTAAACCCAATTCACTGTCTTCACAAATACACCATTCCGCCCATTTACCGACTTCCAGCAAGGCTGATTTTCTAATCATGGTCATCGTGCCATGCTGAATAATGGCGTTGTATTCGTTGCGTTGCACCATGCCGATATTAAAAAATCCGGCATATTCCCAGTAACAAAAGGATTTAAAGGTGCTTAAGTGGCGATCACGATAATCCTGTGGCGATTGCACAAAGCCGACATTTTCATTGTCGAAATAGGGCACCATCGATTTTAGCCAGTCAGGGGATAGTATGTAATCACTGTCAATCACAGCAATAATTTCGGCATCGGGAGCGGTTTGTTCTAGCGCATGGTTAATAGCGCCTGCTTTGAACCCGGGCCAGTTTTCAAGATGGAAGAACCGGAACATCGGTCCAAGGCGTTCGCAGTCATCACGCACGGGCTCCCAAACAGCAGGATCTTTGGTGTTGTTGTCCATCACCAGAACTTCCAGATTCGGATAGTCTACTTTCGCCAATGCTTCCAGTGTCTTGCGCACCATGGCAGGTGGCTCGTTATGGATGGGTAAATGTAAGGATACCTTGGGATATTTGAAATCCGCTGTGGGCGTAAGCGGTTTAAAAGTCCTTGCGGTGTTTCTGTGCCATATAACTTCCGCAATTTCCAGGCTTTCTATTAATAAGATAGTCGCAGCCATTACCTGCATCAGTATGAGGATGCCCCAGAATACGATGGTAAGGTTGGTTTGGTATTGTTGGGCTCCAATTGAAGCCGACCAGAAAATAACAGAGACCGCAAGATTGGCAATCAGGCCAAAAAACAGCAGACCTGGTAATTTCAAGCTTCGTCGGGTAAATAAAAACAAAGTCATTAGTACGAAACTGAAAACAGCCGCACCTGCTGCCCAGTGTTCCCAGCCGGGCATGGCCAATACAGCCTCATCCATGGGGTATTTGGGTTGGCGATCCGCATCAAAGATACCCCAATAAGCTCCGGCTGAACCTTCTATGGATTTTTTCCATGGCTGGTCAAAGGCTTCGACAATGTAATAAGTGATGCCTTCTTTATCAGCACGGTTCAGGAATTCGCGCAGAAACTTTGCCTGGTTAGGTCTTGATGCAGTGGCATGTTTAAAAGGTTGACCGTCAGAAGGCCAGCCAACTTCAGTGATGATAACAGGTTTATTAGGATACGCTTTTTGCACGTCATGAAAACGGTCAAACACATAGTCAACCGCATCCTCTGCGGCAATGCCTTCCCAATATGGCAGGATATGGACAGCTATAAAATCGACTTCTGCAACGAGTTCAGGATGTTTAAGCCAAACATCCCAGGTTTCTGATGTACTAACAGGTCTCCATGTGTTTCGTTTTACTTCCCGGATATATTCAATCAGTTGTTCTGCAGTAATATCGGCGCGTAGTAGAACCTCGTTACCCACCATAACACGAACAATTTTGGGATTATTCTGACGGCTGACATTGATTAAGGTTTCAATTTCTTGTCTATTTTTTTCAAGATTGCCATCAATCCAGGCACCTACAGTCGTATTCAGATTGTGTTTGGCGGCCAGTTCAGGAATCTTGTCCAGTCCTTTGAGTACACTATAAGTACGCACGGCATGGACTTTGTTAGCCAGTAGAGCCAAGTCGCTATCGATATCAGCTTCGCTAGGAAACGTATTGCTTGTCTGTGTATCTTGCTTCCGCATGGGATCAAAGGTAACCCCCATGGTTGTCTTAGTCCATGGTTGTATTTGCAAGGGGTTATTAACATAGCTCCAAATGCTAAAGTTAATAATAACGAGCGATGCGAGTGCAATTAGTGTGACTAACGTTTTTTTCATCTGAGTACTCGAAAACCTTCTGTGTTAAGCGAAAAATATTGGATTGATAGGGAATTCTAAAAAAGTCATACAGCGGAACTTTTTTATTTAATGAAATATCTACATTGCCTTGTTTTACAAGGCTACTGCGCCATTTATGGATGACTATTTTACACGTGTTCTAAAATGAGCAAGAATATATTTGATCAGCTGAAGCCGTTACAAATCTTGCTTTACGTCGTCTTTTAAGTTTGGCCAATGGGTAAATGCAAAGACCCAGATCATGATGATATTAACGACGGGAATCAATAGACAAAATACCCAGCCTTTATAAATCCCGGCCTTATCCAGTATTTTGGCGCCCAGCCATAGAGTGAAGGCTATAAAGGCTGCTATAAGGATAAATTCCACTATAAACGCTCTTCATGGTCTTTACGGGTAGACCAAGGCATCAAGGCCAGTTGCAAGAAGATCAATAACAACCCGAAGCCAGGTAAAAACACTAATAACGCCCATGCAGGGTGGAATCCGGCTTTTCTGTATATTAAACCAATCGGCAGGATAATCATTAAGCCAACGATGATAATGCGACCGAATTCTGGAAATAAATACATGCTGTTTTCTCGTATATTTAAAAGACTGAATTTGGTCGCAGGGTATAAATCAATTCTTTTTTATATAAAGGTCAGTAATCGAGCCGGTAATCATTTCAGCGGCAAAACCAAATGTTTCTGACAGCGTCGGATGCGGATGGATAGTCAAGCCGATGTCTTCTGCATCTGCACCCATTTCCAGAGCCAGTACCGCCTCGGCAATCAATTCGCCGGCATTGGTGCCGACCATGCCTGCGCCGAGAATCCTGCCTGTTTCCTTATCGCAGATCATTTTGGTCAAGCCTTCCTTGCGGCCAATACTCAATGAACGCCCACTGGCTGCCCAAGGGAAAACGGCTTTTTCGTACTCAATGCCTTGCTGTATTGCGTGATTTTCGGTCAGTCCCATCCACGCTATTTCCGGGTCAGTATAAGCAACGGAAGGAATGGTTAAGGCATCAAATCCGGCTTTGTGTCCAACAGCTACTTCAGCCGCCACTTTGCCTTCATGTACGGCCTTATGAGCGAGCATGGGGTTGCCCACTATGTCACCAATGGCAAAAATATGAGGCACATTGGTACGCTGTTGCTTATCAACCGTTATAAAGCCGAATTCATCGATATTAACGCCAGCCAGTTCGGCGCCAATTAATTTGCCGTTAGGCCTGCGTCCTACGGCGACTAAAACAGCATCAAACAGCTCTGATTCCGGCGCGCCTTTACCTTCAAAGGCAACTTTCAGCCCATTTTTGTCGGCTTCGATGGAAGTGACGCGTGTTTCCAGCCAGATGTTTTTATATTGCTTTTTAATGCGGCGGTACAGCGGAGTTACCAGGTCATTATCGCAACCGGGGATGATCTGCTCCATCAGCTCGACTACGCTGATTTCCGATCCGAATGCATGGTAAACCGTGGCCATTTCCAGGCCAATAATGCCTCCGCCGACAATCAACAGTTTTTTCGGGATTTCTTTCAATGCCAAGGCATCGGTTGAATCCATCAGGCGAGGGTCATCATTAGGGAAGGTCGGTATTTTGGTGGGTTGTGATCCGGCTGCAATAATCGCCTGATCAAAACTGACGGTTTTAACACCCGCTTCGGTTTGCACCTCGACTGTGTTGCTGGAAGTGAATTTGCCTGTACCTTGTATGACTGTTACTTTGCGCTGTTTTGCCAGACGAGCCAATCCATCATTTAGACTTCCGGTAACGCTTTGTTTCCACTCGCGAATTTTGTCGAAATCAAGTGTCGGTTTACCGAAACTGACGCCGTGCTGTCCGAATTCGTCTGCTTCATGAATGACCTGGGCCGCATGCAGCAGGGCTTTGGAAGGAATGCAGCCGACATTAAGGCAAACGCCGCCCAGCACCGGAAAGCGTTCGATCAATATCACTTGCTTGCCCAGGTCGGCAGCGCGGAATGCAGCCGTGTAGCCGCCGGGACCGCCGCCCAATACCAGAACTTCTGTATGCAGCTTGGTTTCGTTAATCTCTGGATTAGCGTCCATATTATCTTCCCTTGATTAAAGTAACAAACGACGAATATCGCTTAAGTTTTGTATAACAGCGGCCATGAAACGCGCGCCTTCTGCACCATCAATCACCCGGTGATCGTAAGTCAGATCGAGCGGTAACATCAGTCGTGGCACAAATTCCTTGCCATCCCAGACCGGTTGCATTTTTGCGCGGGTAACGCCCAGGATGGCCACTTCAGGCGCATTGACGATAGGCGTGAAAGCTGTGCCGCCAATACCGCCAAGGCTGGAAATAGTCATACATCCGCCTTGCATTTCAGCAGGCATCAGTTTGCCCAGACGGGCCTTGTTGCTTTTTTCAGCCAGTTCGGCTGATAGTTCATTGATGCCTTTATTATTTACACTGCGTAACACGGGTACGACTAAACCATTGGGCGTATCGACCGCGATACCGATATTGAAATATTTCTTGAAAATCAGTTTTTCGCCATCGGCAGACAGTGACGCATTAAATTGCGGGAATTGATGCATGGCGGCAACCAGCGCCTTGATGATGAATATCAAGCCGGTGATTTTCACATCATCCTTGGATTTTCCAGCATTAAGCGCATTACGAAACGCTTCCATTTCGGTAATATCGACTTCGTCATGGTAAGTGACCATGGGCAGGTTCAGCCAGACGCGACTCAGGTTCTGTCCGGTCAGGCGTTTGATTTTACTGAGTTTCTGCTCTTCAGTTTCGCCAAACTGGGAGAAATCAACTGCCGGTATGGAAGGAATGCCGGCGCCGGTTTGTGCAACACCTTCGGCCATGACTTGTTTGACGAAGTTTTTCACATCGTCTTTTAGGATTCGTCCCTTGCGGCCACTGCCGTTTTTGATTTTGTGTATATCAACGCCCAGTTCACGGGCAAAAAGCCGGACAGCCGGTGTAGCATGCGCTTTTTTAGCGGTGCCCGTCTCTTGAGTCTGAATCGGTTCAGGTGTGGAGACGACCGGTGGGGTGGTCGGTTGACTAACCACCGGTTCAGGCGCTTTCTCGGCAGGAGCAACTGCCGGCTGGGCTGCGACAGGCATCTCTTCCTTGACGATAACAGGTGCAGCCGCTTCTTGCGCAGGTTCTTCAGGTTTAGCAACGCTGACCTCTTCAGTGCTTGCCAGTACAGTTGCAATCAGCGTTCCTTCCGATACTTTGTCGCCGGGTTTGATGAATATCTGTTGTACCGTGCCGGCGGCGCTGGACGGGAGATCCATGCTGGCTTTGTCGGTTTCAAGTGAGGCGATGGTTTGTTCCAACGCTACGACATCACCGGGTTTAATCAATACGTCAACTACGTCGATGTCTGAGACATTACCTACATCAGGAACTTTAATTTCAATTAGAGCCATTTTGTGTTCTTCCGTTAGATTAGCCAAGGTGCCGTTACATCAGGGTTTATGCCGTATTTGGCAATGGCCACATCCACTTTGGCAGAATCAAATTGACCCATGTCTGCCAGACTCTTGAGGGCTGCAATTGTTACATGGTAGCGGTCCACCTCAAAAAACCGGCGTAGATTTTCGCGCGTATCGGAACGACCGAAACCATCGGTACCCAAAACCGTATAAGGAGCGGAAATAAGGCTGCGAATCTGTTCCGCAAAGGCGCGGGTATAATCGCTTGCCGCTATTACAGGGCCTTGTGCATTGCCAAGGCAGTTGGCAACATGGGATTGTTTCGCTGTTTCGGTCGGATGCAGACGATTCCAGCGCTCACAGGACTGACCATCTCTGGCTAATTCGGTAAAGCTGGGGCAGCTCCATAAATCGGCTTCCACGCCCCAATCATTACGCAACAATTCGGCGGCAAATTCCACTTCGCGGAAAATGGTTCCTGAACCTAACAGTTGCACGCGAGGCCCTTTCTTTTTGGCACCTTTTTTATAGCTGTACATGCCTTTGAGTATATCCAGCTCTGCGCCTTTGGGCATGGCAGGATGGGTATAATTCTCGTTCATTACTGTGATGTAATAGAAAATATCTTCCTGTTCGACATACATGCGCCGCAGGCCATCCTGAATAATCACCGCCAGCTCATAGGCATAAGTAGGGTCATAGGATACGCAATTGGGCACGGTTGCCGACATCATATGGCTATGGCCGTCTTCATGTTGGAGACCTTCGCCGTTCAGTGTGGTTCTTCCTGCTGTGCCGCCCATCAGAAAGCCCCGGGTGCGTTGATCGGCAGCAGCCCAGATCAAATCGCCAACACGCTGAAAGCCGAACATGGAATAGTAAATAAAAAACGGAATCATCGGCACGTTATGGGTTGAATACGATGTTCCCGCCGCAATCCAGTCACACAGCCCGCCCGCCTCATTGATGCCTTCCTGCAACACTTGACCGTGTTTGTCTTCTTTGTAGAACATCAGCTGATCGGCATCTTGTGGTGTATACAGCTGCCCAACCTGTGACCAGATACCCAGTTGCCGGAACATGCCTTCCATGCCGAAGGTTCTTGATTCGTCGGGAACGATCGGAACGATGCGTTTGCCGATATTTTTATCTTTAACCAGAATGTTAAGTAAACGCACGAAAGCCATGGTGGTGGAAATCTCGCGGCCTTCGCCGCTGGCTTCAAGCAGGGTCTTAAAATCACTCAATACTGGCACATTCAGCGCATAGGATTTTGCCCTTCTGGCGGGTAAGTGTCCGCCGAGTTCAGCGCGCCGCTGCTTCATATACTCCAATTCCTTTGAGCCTTCTGGCAAGGCTATATAAGGCAGG
>JAQTLI010000080.1 GCA_028714995.1 Methylobacter sp.
TTAGAAACCTTTCAGCAACCAACGCTTGATTCAGGACGTTCTGTTCTTAGCTTTCCCATTACCAAGGCCAGCGCCTATGATCGGCAAGGCCATCATTTGACCATCGATAGACTCCAGGATTTGATCAAGCGTTTTGCCGAACCCAAACTCGGCGCAGTAAAAATCGATTTAAACGAATCCCGTGGAAACATTGAGCAAACGATGACTCATTTCTTACCTAAGGATAATGCAGCCGAAGTTAAGAATATAATTGATTCACTCAAGTTCAGCGACGTGAAAGCTGGAGATAATAGCATCGGCATTAACCTTGATTTCAATGCACCGGCCAAGATGGTTGCGGCAAAACAACCCGCGCCCGCTTTCAGCGAAGCGGAACAAAAAGAATGGGAAGCTGCATGGCAGCAATGGGACGCGTTCCTGAGTTCAGCCATTAAACAGGCATCAGAGGATACGCAATCACAAGAGCTGCGTGACACCCTGATGGAAATTCTGATGGATTCCCGGGCAGCATTTCAGGCGGGACTAAAGGAGCACGATGCAAATAGCGCCGATCCGGTTCGGGTGTTTTTTACCGATACCTGGAAGCGCCTGGCTCCAGTATTAAAAACCATCTCAAAAGAATTGCCCGGAATACAGGGATTGCAGTATATAACATTCATAGCGGCCACCGATGTGATTTATGAACTTGAAAGAATAGGCGCGCCTTTTGGCCTGGATGTTTCTTCTGATGGACTGCGCAGGCTGGCGCGTATCCTGATTGCAGGTAAACAGCAGCAGGCGGAAACAAAGAAGCATCTGTAAATTCTTTAAACATTTGTCCGGTGCTGCTTATATGCTGGGGGGTTGATCAATGAAAACAGCTATCTTTCTTTTTCTGGCAGCCATTACTTCATCAGTTCATGCTGAAATTTTTAAGTGCGAATCAGCGACAGGAAAAATCGAATACCAGTCAACACCGTGCCCGCTGACAGCTCATCAACATGTAATTGAGATAAAAAAGGAAGATCCGCGTCGACTTGAGGAGGCGCAAACCCGATTCAAGGCCTGGGAGGCTGAGCAAGAAAAACTTAAAGAAAAAGAGCTTAAAGAAGCCAAGGAGCGGCAAGAGGAACTGGACAGGCAGGAAGCCATAAATGCACTTAAGCGCAGCGCCATTGCTCAGGAGAAAGCGGCTGCCGCCGCGGCAGCGGCGGCGCAGCAACCCGTGATAATTGATAGGTTTTATACTCCCCTGTATCGCCATCATGGGCCTGATTCATCCGGACACCCTCATGCGCCTCATGCGCATGATCAACGCAATCCGAATGATATACCTGCAAGACCTAATGCCATTGACGCCAATAGACAAACCAGTCCTCACGATCGACCAACATTCGGACGCTAAAAGCAGTGCGTGTAGGTAGGGATAGCGTATTCCGCCGAGCTTCCCCCCATGCGGTGCAATGCGCTTCGCTATTGCATCCTCAACATATTGCGCCTTATCGCGTTGGAACCTTAATGCGTTGGAGCACATGGGCCACAGCGGACATCTGCGCTGAGGTGGCCGTGGCTATCTCTAGCCACTCGATGCACTTATACCCGCCGATTCGAAAGTGATGAAACCACTCACCGTCCCATTCGGATATGTGGCCATTTTCAACGTTCTTAGTGCGCCACTTTGAAGATAGCTCTCCTAGCTCGTACATGCCTGCCGAGCCGGATTTCATCCCACTTTGTATTATTCATAAGTCGCGAGAAGTTCATAGCGCCATCTAACGTTTGAGTTAGATTTCAAACCATCGAGTATGATCTCTTGGATCAATGATGAGGATCTTGTCCCATTCGTGCTGGATAGATACCTGATCCCGAAAAAGTTCCCGATCGAAATCATCTAGACCATAGCCGATATGGTCCACCAAAGCCAACCACCACTGGGAATATTTCAGTTTAAATTTTTCTATCTTTCTCGCCTTTTCACTCGCGCAATGACGGATGTTTGCTTCCATCTCCGCCAACAGCCAGCCACCCGATTCCTGATCGGAGCAGCCGGCTAGCAAAAACATTGTGCTGTGTACCTTGGACGCTCTGCAAATCACTTCGAGTTCTATCCCCTCAGCTTCGGCGACAATCTGGCGCTCTTGATTGGGAGAACTCATAAAGTTAGTCAAGCCAGCCCGCAATTTTGGCTCAAGCGTTTTCCATGCCTCTACCGGTCTGGTGAATCTAAAGTGAACAAACCAACTTTCCTCTTTCGGGGGTGGTCCCATTTTTTCGAGGAGTTTCTTGATGTTCTTCCAAAGAGGTATGGCTAGCTCTTCCAGTCCTTTGGCATTGTCGTCTACAAAATGATTCTGATTGAGGCGCCGGACCTCAATAGCGATCTTTCCATCGACGAGCAAGTCCGGTGGGACGTTGCCGTCCGGCTCGTAAACAATGTCCTTGTATCCGAGATAAGCCAAATGGTTGTGTACGTGCTTCTCGGTCGCGTCCATTTGAGTCATTGAAATCTAACGTAATATATACGACATCACTGGTCCAACAATCAATTGAATATGTCGTATAATCATGGCTAAAATAAAGTAACTTGCTGTTTTATAGATAGAAGTATAAGTCAACAGAACAAGTCGTGTAAACAAATACGACACAGACGCAATCCAAAGAATTACTTGGCCAAGTCCGCGACAAGATTCGTTTCAAACACTATATAGTCTGGGGACGGAAAAATTATGTCGCCTGGATTAAACAGTTCTTTTCGTATCATCAAAAGCGCCATCCTTTTGAAATGGGCGCATTCGAGGTAGAGTGCGTTTTAACCTACTTAGCTTCGCAGCGGCATGTGTCCACACTTAGCCGGGAAGGCGTTGTCGGCAAATATCTGCGTTTTCGGGTGAAAGACGTTGAACTGGAATGCAGGAAAATTTACTGAAAGACGTTCCAGTTTGCATGGTCGACTAACATTCGTAAACTAAAAAGCAAGGTTGCGGTTATTGCCTTGCATCGATCATTTATTTGATTTTACAGGTTCAGCGGTATCCCCGATAATAAAAAGATCGATTGATACCCCCGTTTCACGTGAGTTTGCGAGCGTTTAGCGGGGTCATTTCACACAATAAAGAGGCGCTATGACACATACCAAAACAGGATTTTTAGACAAGGAACGTACCATTGCAGGTGCTGGTTTTAATCGGTGGCTGGTGCCGCCTGCGGCGCTGGCTATCCACTTATGCATTGGTATGGCTTATGGTTTTTCCGTTTTCTGGTTGCCGCTCTCCAAAGCGTTGGGCATTACCGCAAGCATCCCATGCGGGCCTGAGGTAGGCTTTTTTCAAGAACTGTTTGTTACCGGCTGTGACTGGAGAATTTCCACATTGGGCTGGATGTACACGCTGTTTTTTGTGTTCCTAGGCTCCTCTGCGGCTATTTGGGGCGGCTGGCTTGAGCATGTCGGCCCGCGCAAAGCCGCTGTGGTGAGCGCTTTGTGTTGGTGCGGGGGGATGCTGTTTTCGGCACTGGGCATTTATTTGCACCAGTTCTGGATGATGCTGTTGGGCTCCGGCGTAATTGGCGGCATTGGCTTAGGGTTAGGTTACATTTCGCCGGTTTCTACCTTGATCAAATGGTTTCCGGACCGCCGCGGCATGGCGACCGGCATGGCGATCATGGGTTTTGGCGGCGGCGCAATGATTGGCTCTCCACTGGCAGCGCTGCTTATGAAGCACTTTGCGACATCAACGGATGTGGGTGTCATGCAAACATTTGTAGTGATGGCGAGCATCTATTTCGTATTCATGATGGCAGGCGCCTTGAGTTACCGTGTGCCCGTGACCGGCTGGCAGCCTGCGGGCTGGACTCCACCGGCTGCGCAAGTACACAACGCGATGATTACCCAGCGTCATGTCCATGTGAAAAACGTATTCAAGATCAAGCAGTTTTGGCTGCTGTGGGCTGTGTTGTGCATGAACGTAAGCGCCGGCATAGGCGTGATAGGCATGTCATCGCCGATGTTGCAGGAGGTTTTTGGCGGCCAGTTGATAGGCGTTGCCAAGACATTCGGCGAACTTGATAAGCTGGAACTTGCAGTTTGTGCATCTGTTGCCGCAGGTTTTACTGCATTATTGAGTCTGTTCAATATTGGAGGCCGGTTCTTTTGGGCCAGTTTGTCTGATCTGCTGGGACGCAAGATGACTTTTATTGTTTTCTTTGTGGTCGGCGGCCTGTTGTACATCAGCGTTTCCGGTAGTGCTGAGGCAGGTAGTAAGCTGTTATTTGTGGCTGCGTTGTGCATCATCCTGAGTATGTACGGCGGCGGTTTTTCGACCATAGCGGCGTATCTGGCTGATCTGTTCGGCACACAAATGGTCGGCGCTATTCATGGCCGCTTGCTGACTGCCTGGGCAACAGCCGGAATTCTTGGGCCAGTGATCGTCAATTACATGCGTGAGTATCAGAGGAGCCTGGGTATTCCCCATGATCAGGCTTATAACCAGACCATGCTTATTTTGGCGGGCATGCTGATGATCGGGCTGGTTTGCAACTTGTTAATCCGGCCAGTGGCAGATAAATGGTTTATGACGGATGCCGAATTGGCAGAAGAAAAGCGTCTTGCCCATGAAAAGGTTGGTGGCGCTAACAATGGGCAGGGCGCTGAGAATGACAAGCCGACCAGTTTGGTGATTATCTGCCTAGCCTGGACGGTGGTTGTTATTCCTCTGTCATGGGGGATTTACAAAACCCTGATGAATGCCAGTAAGTTTTTTGGCTAAGGCTTTTGTCAATCAAAAATAGCGGACTCAAGATTTTTACTGGCATTCAAGCCCTTAATACTGGATTTGTCCTTAATGCCGGTAAACCGGGCGCCAGCCAAGTTGGCGCCGGTGAAATCGGCATCGTTAAGCTTGGTTTCGGATAAATCAGCCCCCGATAAATCGGCACCCGACAGGTCGGCATTGGAAAGATCGGCGCCGAACAGAACCGTGTTTTTGAGTATGGCGTTATTGAGATTTGCATGCCGCAGTAAAGCGCGGTTAAGGTTGGCATCGGATAAATTGGCGCCGGATAAATTGACATTATTCAAGCTAACCCGCATTAATCCCATAGGTTGATTTTTCATATCGACGCCCCAGTTGGCATGGGACAGGTTGGCATGACTGAGGTTGGAACGGTCGAGATTGGCAATAAACCGGCTGCCGGACAGATTGGCGTTGCTAAGGTTTGCACTGCCCATGTGGACCCCAAAAATGCTGGTATTGGAAAGATTGGCGCCGGAAAGATTGATTTTCGACATTACCGTCAAATCCAGATTTAAACCGGATAAATCGCTGTTGCTTAAGTTGGCATTGCGCAAATCCGAGCCCCACAGGTCAGCACTCTTAAAATCCAGTCCCGATAAATCCAGTCCGGTAAGGTCCTTTCGGCGCAGGTCAGCGGGGTGATCCTTTGCCGCCATGGCAAGACGCTGTTCAACGGTAGGTCGATCAAGATCAGCCGCCGATGCCGACAGACAAAACAATGCGGCTAACAAGCCGGGCCAGTAAAAGTGGATTTTCATGTGCATACCTCGTGTTGGATTCATTGAATCAGACTGAAAATAAGTATCAGAACTTTATCGCCAGTTCCAATCTATTGCAACTATAACCCCATATGTATTCAGGGCAATCGGGCTTATAGGTAGTGACACATATTTTTATTTGCCGCACAATAGCTTATAAACAGACTAATTATTAAGGCAAGGTTTTTATGTTTCCAATTAGAGATGAAAATCCGACAGTACGCGTGCCGATAGCGACTATCTCCATTATCGGTCTCAATATAATCGTATGGCTTTTTATTGAGGGTGGGGGGAGTGTTTTGCCGCTGATTAATTCATTTTGTCTCTACAGTCTGATTCCGGGCGATTTACTCGGTATTGTGCCGGCAGGCACCACTATACCGCTGATCGAAAACGTGGGTTGTGTTCTCGACGGCAAAGGCAGTGTTTTAACCCTGATTACGCATGCCTTTCTGCATGGCAGCTGGTTTCATATTATCACCAATCTCTGGTTCTTATGGATTTTCGGCGATAATGTCGAGGATGCAATGGGTCCTGTCCGTTTTGTAGGCTTTTATTTGTTGTGCATCATTGCGGCGGCTGCCGCGCAAATCTTATCGGATCCGGCGGCCATAACGCCTATGGTTGGCGCATCCGGCGCTATCGGCGGAGTGATGGGAGCCTATGCCAGACTGTACCCCAAAGCTTATGTCCACGTTTTAATTCCGATAGGTTTCTTTATTACAACGGCTGCAATCCCCGCTGTGTATATGCTCGGTTACTGGTTCTTCATCCAGTTAATCAGCAGCATGCTGGCTGCAGAAGGGCCGGGTGGTGTCGCTTTCCTGGCGCATGTTGGCGGTTTTGTAGCCGGTCTGGCATTGATAGGTCCTATGCATCGCCCGGATTATTTGGTTGAACGCAGCCGCCTGAACCCCAAAAAATCAGCCAAATATCGTTTATAATAAACAATATATGCATCAATAAAATGCCATTAAACTGCAGTTTTTAAGTTAAACAGGCAAACGGTACTAAATTTATCGCGTTATAACTTGAATCTGAATCAGGTTGTTTCGTACATCCTTCTTTTTGTGTAGATTTATCTACGTCTGCTCGTATGGGCATTTTTATTATTTCTCAAGTGACAGACACGAAACATTTTTTCAGTAGTGATGGCGCCTTATCAAAGATAATACCGGGTTATCAGCCACGGGCGGCACAGCTTGAAATGGCAGAGGCGATTGCCCAAGCCATTGAAGAAAATCATAACTTAATCGCAGAAGCTGGAACCGGAACCGGCAAGACCTTTGCTTATTTAGTGCCTGCGATTCTATCCGGTAAAAAAGTCATTATTTCGACCGGTACCAAAAATCTTCAGGATCAGCTGTTTAACAAGGATTTGCCGGTTATCCGCAAGGCAATGAAAACGCCGTTTATTGCCGCACTGTTAAAAGGTCGCAGCAATTATTTATGTACTTATCGTCTGCAAAACGCGTTAACTTCTACCTTGGGTTTCAGTAAGGAAGATGCGGTTGCCCTGACAAAAATAAAATCATGGTCGAAACGCACCAAAACAGGCGATACTTCGGAAATGTTCGATGTGGCGGAGGCTGACCCGGTCTGGTATCAGGCGACTTCGTCATTGGATAACTGCCTGGGGCAGGATTGCCCGGATTACGCCGACTGTTTTCTGGTCAAGGCCAGGAAAAAAGCGCAGGAATGCGAGATTTTGGTGGTCAATCATCATTTGCTGTGCGCAGACTGGTCGATCCGCGATAGCGGTTTTGGCGAGTTATTGCCCAATGCCGAGGTGGTCATAATCGACGAGGCACATCAACTGGCTGATACCGCATCGAACTTTTTGGGCGTTACAGTAGGCGGCAAGCAGCTGAATGATCTGGCGCAGGATACCTTGCTGGAATATTTTAAGGACGCCACCGATATGCCGGCCTTGCGTACCGCCTGTGAAGACTTTGAACATGAGGTTAAAGACCTGAGATTGGCGTTTGGCATCGAGCTTAAACGCGGCGAATGGCAGGACATCGAAAACAATCCAAAAATAGCGGCGGGCTTGACTGCGGTTAAGGAGCAGTTGCAGCGATTATGCGATCAGCTGGAGCTGGCGTCGGTTAAAACCAAAGGCCTTGACTCCTGTTTTAAACGCGCTGACGAGCTGGTTCAGCAGTTAAAGATTATTCTCGAAGACAATAGCGGCAAATGGATACGCTGGTATGAAACGCATAGAAAAACGTTTACCTTAAGCCGAACGCCGCTGGATATTGCCGCAGAATTCCATTCCTTTATGAAACAGCATCAGGCTGCTTGGATTTTTACCTCGGCGACCTTGAGTGTGGCGAACAGGTTTGATCATTTCGCCAATAATCTGGGGCTTGGCAATGCGACCAGCAAAAGTTGGGGCAGTCCTTTTGATTATGCCCACCAATCGCTGTTTTATCATCCGAAAGGCTTGCCGCAGCCCAATGATTCCGAGTTTATCCCGCGTATTATAGAGTTTGCCGTGCCGGTGTTGCAGGCCAGCAAGGGCAGGGCGTTTTTCCTGTTTACCAGCCATCGCGCGCTCAAACAGGCGGCTGAATTGCTGGAGAAAAAAATAGATTTTCCGCTGCTGATTCAGGGAAGCCGTCCCAAGGCTTTGTTGCTGGAGCAGTTTAAAGCAGAGGGCAATGCCGTGCTGCTAGGCACATCGAGTTTCTGGGAAGGCGTGGATGTCAGGGGAGAGGCGTTATCCTGCGTCATTATCGACAAGCTGCCTTTCGCATCGCCCGGTGACCCGGTATTAAAGGCGCGATTGGATGCCATGGTCAAACAGGGGCGGAACTCATTTTTTGAATACCAGCTGCCCACCGCCGTCATTGCGTTAAGGCAGGGCATAGGCCGACTGATTCGGGATGAAACAGACAGGGGCGTATTGATGGTGTGCGATCCGCGTCTGTTAAAGAAGTCCTACGGGCAGATATTTTTAGACAGCGTACCGGCCATGCGGCGCACCCGCGATATAGAAGAGGTACGGGCATTTTTTCAGGATGACTGCATGGATGCAGGAGATAGAGCAACGCATGGAGCTGTTGCCGAAGAGACCAAACAATGAAATTACTGGCAGTAGAAACATCGACCGAAGCCTGCTCGGCAGCGCTGTTTATTGATGGCGAAGTGAAGGAGCGCTTTGAGCTGGCGCCCAAAGAACATACCAAGCTTATTTTGCCGATGATCGATTCATTAATGACAGATGCCGGTTTAAAACCGCAACAGCTTGATGCGCTGGCGTTTAGTCGCGGACCCGGTTCGTTTACCGGTGTGCGTATCGCCACCGGTGTGATTCAGGGCATCGCCTTGGGCGCCGATTTGCCGGTAGTCCCCGTGTCTACCCTGGCGGCTATCGCCCAGGATTATTTTGATCACAATGAGGAGAATGTCGCCTTTGTTGCGATGGATGCGCGGATGGACGAGATTTTCTGGGGCGTTTATCGGCGCGATGCCCAAGGCTATGCCGAACTGATCAGCGACGAAGCCGTGACTCCGGCAGACGCAGTTGAGTTTCCTGATTTGACAGGCGTGGGTATCGGTTCGGGCTGGGGCGTTTATCATCAGGAATTAATGACTCGCTTGGCCGGTCATGTCAGTTATTATGAAGCCGATAGGCTGCCCAGAGCCGGTGCGATTGCCCGTTTGGGCGCGCGAGGTTTTGAGCAGGGTCTAGCCGTTCCTGTCGAACAGGCCATGCCGGTTTATTTGCGGGATAAGGTCGCAAAAAAAGAGTCGGAGCGGTAATACTGATACGCCAAAGTATTATCCAATCAGACTATAAATTATTTACCACTGAGA